>JBCCCR010000035.1 GCA_039033415.1 Pseudomonadota bacterium
CCCGAAGGGAGCCCCCTTGGGCACCAATAACCGCGTTGCATCGCTTGCCAAGGGCTACGGCCATTGCCGGCGCGATGCGCCTTGTTCTTGGCGCCCAACGGGGCTCTGAAACGCAACGAACTTGCCAAACAGGACACTAGTGTCCCCGATCTTTCCGCAGCTGCCGCCATCGCTCGAGCCGCGTGCGGATGTCTTTTTCCCGCCCGATTCCCTTGGGGTTGTAGAACACCGGGCGGTCGAGCCCATCCGGAAAGAAGTTTTGGCCGGAAAAAGTGTCGGGGCTGTCGTGATCATACTGGTAGCCCGCCCCGTAGCCCTGCTCTTTCATCAGGGTCGTGGGCGCGTTCAGGATGTGCGCCGGTGGCGCCAGAGACCCGGTCTTGCGGGCGCTTTTCATGGCCTCGCCAAACGCTTGATAAACGGCGTTGGACTTGGGTGCCGTTGCCAGATGCACGACGGCGTGAGCCAGCGCCAGCTCACCTTCAGGAGAACCGAGCAGACGGTAGGTCTGAACCGCTTCGTTTGCGATCATCAGCGACAGCGGATCAGCCAAACCGATATCTTCGCTGGCCATGCGGACCAGCCGGCGTCCCAGATAGAGCGGGTCTTCGCCGCCGGCCAGCATCCTGGCAAACCAATACAGCGCCGCATCGGGATCCGAGCCGCGAACCGATTTATGGAGCGCCGAGATCAGGTTGTAGTGCTCGTCTCGATTTTTGTCGTACGCCGGCGCGCGTTTCTGCAGCAGGCCGCCGAGCGCCGACTGATCTAGCTGGGTCCCCTTAGGCAGTGCCAGGAGCTCTTCGGCGAGATTGAGCAGGTAACGGCCGTCCCCGTCAGCCATGGCCCGCAGCGCCGTCCGCGCTTCATCGGTCACGGGCAGCAGTCGGCCCGCGGTTTGCTCAGCGCGCAGGAGCAGGCTTTCCAGCGCAGCGTCATCCAGCCTATGGAGCACAAAAACCTGAGCTCGTGACAGGAGCGCGCCGTTTAGCTCGAACGAGGGGTTCTCGGTAGTGGCGCCGATCAGCGTGATAACGCCGCTTTCGACAAAGGGGAGGAAGCTGTCCTGCTGACTGCGATTGAAGCGGTGGATTTCGTCTACAAAAATCAGCGTCCCGCGACCGGTCTCGCGCCGCGTTTTGGCGGCGGCAAAGACCTTGCGCAAATCTGCCACGCCCGAAAACACCGCCGACAGCGCCTCAAAATGTAGCACCGCACGTTCCGCCAGGAGCCTGGCGAGCGTGGTTTTGCCCACCCCCGGTGGCCCCCAGAGGATGAGCGACGGTATGCGCCCTTCAGCGGCCATCCGCGCCAGCGGCGCTCCCTCACCCAGCAGGTGATCCTGACCGACCACCTCCGACAGATTAGCGGGCCGCAGCTGCTCGGCCAGCGGCGTCGGCGGCGCCGCGTCGGTGTCCACCGGTTCAAACAAATCGGCCATCAGGCGTTTGGCCTCAGGGCTGCTGCCCTAGCTGCTGACGGAGGTTTGCTTCGATTTTCTGACTGCGCAGACCGGCTTGCCGACCCGCCGCAAACGCGTCATCGATTTCGATGTTTTGCTGGTCAGCCAGATAGTGTGCCAACCAGCCGCCGGCTCGATTGCCGCTCGCGCAATGTACGAGTACTTTCTGATCGCCAGCCGCCGATACCAGCGAATGGATCTGCGCGAGCAGGTCTGCGCTGAAACCGTCGGCGCCCGCAATGGGCACCTGGTGATACGACAGGCCATAACTTTCCGCGGTCGCTTGCTCGTCGAAGCGCATTTCGCCGCTGGTGCGAAGATTGATCACCACATCGATGCCCTGTGCTCGGGCAGCGGCCAGCGCTTCGGACGACGGCTGGCCCGCGATGTAGAGGTTGTCCAGCACCATCACGCCGGTCAAATCACCGAAGCTGACCGGCCCCCGAACCTCTTCCGCGGGCGCCGCGGCAAGGTTGGTTAGCGCCAACAGGAGCACGATCATAAGGGACTTTTGCATTTTCCGATTCTCAGCCGATGTTGATCCCGTGAATTTACCAGAATCGTTTGGTGCTGTTGCCCAGCCGCAGCAGGCTAAACGACGCTGAGCGCGCGACGTCGCTTTGGCACAGCCATGACAAATCGCAACCGGGGCGCGCCGATTCTGGGGCTGGGCGGGCTGTCGGCCCTCGCGTAGGGTAGTGGCGCTTGCTGGTGCCAAAGGAAAAGTAATGGACAGATATCTTGTGACCGCCGATGAAATCGAACGGATGGAAGGCTTTGCCAAAACCCATTTTCTGAACGATTCCGCCCGCCGGGTCAACAAATCGCTGGGAGACCTGACCGGCCTTAAGCAGCTCGGGTTTCACATCATTGAGGTGCAGCCTGGCTTTGAGTCGACGGAAACCCACGTTCACTACCACGAAGAAGAATGTCTCTATGTCCTGGCGGGGGAAGCGCAGGCCACCGTTGGCGACGAGACGTTCACCGTCAGGGCGGGAGATTTCGTAGGCTATCGCACGGGTGGGGAGGCCCATTCGCTGAAAAATACGGGCGACACTGTCCTTAAGTGTATTGTGGCCGGGCACCGCTTTGCCCACGACGTTGCGGACTATCCCAGGAAGGGCAAGCGGCTCTTTCGCAACCATCCGCTACCTTGGAATCTGGTGGATATCACCGAGATTGAGGAACCGGTGGCGGGGCGGAAGAAGTAGCTGGCCCTCAGCGCCGCTGAGCGCGACATCGGCTTCACCAAGACCCGGCTAACCTAGATCCGGTAGCTTACGTGAATGGGGCGGGAGCAAGACATTGGAGTGGATTGAACAGCTGCAGTCGCTGGCCCAGCAGCAGCCGCTGCTGGCGGCGCTGGCGTACATATCGCTTTACGCCGGCGTCATGCTGGCAGGACTGCCGGGTGGGCTTGCCATGCTGTTGCTGGGTGGTTTTCTGTTCGGCAATCTGCCTGCCGCCGGTCTCGCGCTCGTCGGCGCTGGCCTGGCGGCCGCGCTGGTCTATCCCATGGCGCGCGGGCCGCTGGGCCGCTTCGTCACTCGGCGTGCGGGTTCAGCCCGGATGGGCGAGATGAGCTTGTTCGTTCATCGGCAGGGCGTACTCGGACTGCTGCTAGTCAGAATGATTCCGCTTTTTCCGTTTGCGCTGCTGAATGTCGGCCTCGCCGTGGCGGGCGTTCCCTGGGCCCGCTACCTGATCACTACCGTCGTAGGAACGGTGCCTATTGCGCTCCTGGTTACCCGGGTGGGAAGCCAGATGAGCTCGCTGCTGGATCTGGAGGAGGCGTCGGGGTTTGGGCTGCTGCTCGATCCCCAGGTGCTTGCGCCGCTGCTGGCTCTGATCGGGCTGGTGGTGATGGGTCTGATCTGGCGCCGCCGCACCAACGCGTCAACCTGAGCGCTGCGGCGGAGGCCATCGCTAGTCGGACAGGTTGTCGGCGACTTCAGATAAGTTGAGGTTTCGAACCGTGGGGGTCGCTGAAGGCGAGTCGACCACTTCAAGCGTCCAGTCCTCGTCCGCAAAACGAATCAGGTCGCCGTGGCCCACGGGTACCGGCTCCACAAAACGAACGCCGTTGACGTAGGTCCCGTTGGCGCTTTCGTGGTCTTGGAGAAACAGACAGTTGGGAACGGTACTGGGGCTGAGCTGAGCGTGCATGCGTGAGGCTCGCTGCGACTGCAGCTGCAGATGACAGCCGGCGTCGCGGCCGACCATAAACGGCATTTGTTCGATGCTGACCCTCGCGCTGTCACTGCCGACGCGGCTCAGAAACCAACGGGCTTGATCCATCAGTTGTCGTTCCACAATCTGGTAGCCGACATCAGACCCGATCAGCGCAACATTCGCAACGCAGTGCTGCAATACGTCACGATCATTTACACTCGGTTTTTTCGCCGTAAACAGCCGGGAGATTTAGCGAAAACAGGGTATTGGTTTTTGCCCGACGCTATTGAGTGACGCCAATACTTCTTTCCAAGGCGCCTCATCCCCGGCTCGTCGATAGTCGAACCAGTAAACGACCGCTTCCTCCTGCCGACGGGCGATCTCCGCCTCAAACCCCAGCGCCTGAAGCGAACGCTGGCGGCGCATCGCGTTGTTTTGTTCCCGAAACAAACCCAGCGAGACTGTATTTTCGCGGTCGCCGCCCGTGACCACGTAATAGTCGTTGAGCCCCGCTTCAGATAGCGAGCGCGCTTGATTGATGGCCTCTTCCCGGGTTGCCACGGCGGGCAGATAGACCCAGAAACCTCGATCGACCAGCCGCTGATCCTGGCGCTGCCGGCTGGCGCCCACGTAGGGACTCATGGCCTGAGCGGCCCGGCGCAGATCGGACTGATTCGTGAAGGGTCCCAGCGAAAAACACTCGCTGGAGAGATTACCGCCCAGATCCCCGTCGGTCACCAACATCTCAGCTTCCCGCTCGGCGATAAGCTTGAGTTCCGCCACACCGGGCGGCAGCGGCGGCAACGCGACCGGTCCACGACGGGTTTGGGTTGTGCTGAAAGCGTAGTAACCGAGGTTGGCGAGCAGCAGCACAAAAAACACGCCCCGCAACATCCATAGCCAGGTTCGGTCGCTGACGTTTTTCACGAGCTTTGCAACCACATGTTCAGTCCCTGCAATACCAGGTCAGCCTCGTACCGCGCGCGCGGGAGGTGCTGGCTCAGCCACCCGCCGTCACCGCCGCAAACCAGGAGCTGACAGTCGGGGGGAAGCTGCCGATCCAGCAGCTGGAGAGCGCCGAGTACAGCGGCGCTGACACCACCGGCCACGCAAGTGCGCGTATCCTGACCGAACGCTGCGTCTGAATCAATCAGGTCCGGGCGCACCGCCGCGGTTCCCCGGCTCAGCGATTGATGCATCAGCGCCCGTCCCGGCAGAATCCAGCCACCCCGATGCTGGCCGTCATCACCGACCACATCAACGGTCAGCGCGGTGCCTGCGTCGATGACGGCAAACGCACGGCAGCAAACGCTTGCCGCACCGAGCATGGCAATCCAGCGATCGGCGCCCATCTGCTGCGGGTCGGCGTAAGAATTGATCAGCGCCCTGGGTGCTTCGCCCATAGGGGTTTGCACCTGCGCCGTCGCGGCCGACTCGGCCTGCCGAAGCGGGCAGGGCCAGCGACTGCGGATCCACTCGGCGAGGGCCTCCAGAACCGGCCGGGCACCGACGCTGACGACGGCGATTCGGCGGGGTGTCTCCAGCGGGTCCCAGGCGCGAGCCAGCGCGGGCGCCAGGGGCTGGTTGCAGTCAAGCTCGCGCGACGGTTCCAGGCCCTCCGAACCCGCCCGCGTCCACTTGAGCCGCGTGTTGCCCAGGTCGATCAATAGATCTTTGCCGCCGCTCATCTCGGCATGCCGCCATCGGTCTCACGCCGCATCATCCGGCTGCGGAAGGCCTGACTGAAACTTCGCCGCTCGCGACCCGGAGCGTATCCTCGCCCACCTCAACGTTGAGCTCACCGCTCGGCGATAGACCGGCGGCGATGCCGTCGAAGCTGCGGTTACCCACGGTGACCGTAACCGTCTTGCCCGCAAGGACGTCCAGGTCCTGCCACTCGCCGCTGAACGGCGCAAACCCCTCCTCGCGAAACTGATCGCATACCTCAATCAGCTGATCCAGTAGCCGACCGCACAGCGCGTTGCGACTCGGCGGATCCCCCGGACTCAGGCGCTGGAGATCGGTCCAGGCCTGATCGATGCTGACCTCACCCTGCAGATGCCAGTTGAGACCGAGGCCGGCGACCCAGCGGCAGCTGCCGGCGATCTCGCCATCAGCCTCCAGCAGGATCCCGCCAAGCTTTTGGCCGTCCGCCCAGAGGTCGTTGGGCCATTTAAGCCCGACGCCCTCGATTCCCAGCTGGGTCAGTGCGCGACAGGCGCCGATGCCGATCACCAAACTCAACGACGCAAGCCGCTCAAGCCCGCCACCCAGCTCCTGCCCCAACGACAGATAGACACCCTCGCCAAAACTCGATCGCCAGACGCGGCCATGCCGACCCCGGCCGGCGCCCTGATGCTCACTCAGCAGCGCTCGATAGCGTGGCGCCGCGGGCAGTTCGGCCGACCTCAGGACAGCGTTGGTGGAGTCACAGCTCGGCACCACCTCCAGTGCCAGCCGCTCGCCGGCCGTCTCGCCCAGGCCTGCGCGGATCCGGTTCTCTTCGAGGAGCTCCATTGGCGCCGCAAGCCAGTAGCCGCTGCCGGCGCGCTGCTGGACGCTAAGCCCATAGTCAGGGAGCTTCTGAATCGCCTTCCAGACCGCAGCCCGGCTGATTCCGAGCGTTTCGCCAAGAGTCTCCCCCGAATGCAGCTCTCCATCGGCCAGCAGACCGATCAGGCGCTGCTGATTGGCGCTCATTGCCATCGCCGAAAAACCATTGCCTTGGGCATCCGCGGCTCGGTACCGGCAAACAGCCGCCGGACGTTGCTGTGATGCGCGAGGACCACCGTCATCGCAGCCAGGACGCAGAACACAAAAGCCCAAGGCATTGACGGCTCTGGCGCAAGCCACAGCGACAGCAGCACCGCGCCTAGCGAAGCACAGATGGTGGACAGGCCGACAAAACCGGTCAGCGTGAGGCACAGCAGCCACAACACCATCAGCCCGAGCGCGACCAGCGGCAGCATACCCAACAGCCCGCCAACAAAGGTCGCGGCGCCCTTTCCACCGCGAAAGCCGAAAAAGACGGGAAACACGTGACCCAGGATCGCGGCCACGCCACAGGCGGCGGCCACGGCGTCGATCGGCGGCAGGGGCAGCGGCCACAGCAGGGGCATCAGGCCGGTGGCCACTGCGCCTTTCCCAACGTCGATCATCACAACCGGCAGCGCAAAGCGCCAGCCCCGGGCTCGCAGCGCGTTGGTGCCGCCCGCATTGCCGCTGCCGGATTGTCTTATATCAAGCCGGTAGACGCGGCCAAGCAGCAGGGAGCCTGACAGTGAGCCCAGCAGATAGGCCGCGATGATAAGCAGGGTGAGCCCCGCCAGAGCGGTGATGGTCACGGACCCTCCGGCGAGGGCTGGGCGCGGCGATCGGCGACCTGTTTGGGCGTCAGATATTCCTGGATGCCGACGATCACGCAGCCGGGCCCGGCGTGCGCTCCAAGCGCCGCCCCCGCTTCGGCCTCCCACACGCTGCTGTCGGGAAACTCACCGGCGAGGAGGTCGGACAGCTCGCGACTATCTTCGGGCGCGGCGCAGTGGGCCACGATCAGGCGATAGGTTTGGGTTGTGGCTAGGCGTCGCTTCAGCCAGCGGGCAAAGCCGGCGACGGCCCGGCGGCGGCTAAAGATTGCGCCGACCGGGCCAACGATACCCTCGGGACGGGTCCCAAGGACGGTGGTCAGCCGGAGGAAGTCGGCGGCGCTCTTCACCCAGGGCGGCACGCGCCCTCCGCGCACCGCAAAGCTCAGGTCACGAACAATCGCAAAGGAGCGGCTGCGACCCTTCATAAACTCCAGCATCTCGACGGTTTGCTCACTGGTGTAACCCGCCTCAGCACACTCGGCGGCAAACACGGCCAGCAGCCCCTGGCTGGCGCTTACCTGGCGCGAGTCCCAGGCGGTGATCCGCTCGGCGCTGACCCTTTTTGCAGCGCTGTCAGCGGCCTGCCAGGTTCCACTCAGGGCCGCTGAAATGCTGATACACACCGTCTGTTTGAAGTGGGAATCCAGAAACTCATACTGCCGGCGGTAGTCGCTGGGCGGCGGCTGCGAGGTGGTCGGGTGACTGCTTGCGGTCGCCACCCGCTGATAGAAATCCGCGGCGTCAAAGGACACTTTGTCGATGTACTGGTGGTCATCGATCGTCACGCGCAGCGGCACCAGATGAAGGTTGTGTTTCTCCAGCAGCTCATCGGGGATGTCCGCCCCGGTGTCGGCCAGAATGGCCAGCCGCTTGCCGCTGCGCACCGACTCGTACTGGGTGTACATGTCGTCGACCTTTTCGCGGCTGATGTCACCGAATCGCTCGCAGACACCCCACACATCCTGCGGCTCGTTGGTGTGGATGTGGATACGCATTTTGCTGCGGGTGCCCGCGAGCACCAGCGACGATGAATCAAGATCTGCCAGCGCTTCGCGAAGCCGCCGCTTGTCCAGCGCGTCGGCGGTCAGCATGCACTCGGTGCAGTAGCGGTGCTCAGCATCTACGCCGTGCACCATGTTCGGCACCGGGCCTTCCTCGAACTTCAGGCCCACCGGCAGCACGGAGGTGATCTCGCCGGTTTCTGCGTAGTCCTGCATACCTTCAAGCAGATCAACGAACCCCTGTGCTCCGGCGTCCACCACGCCCGCCGCCGCGAGTACGTCCAGCTGATTGGGGGTGTTAGCGAGCGAGCGACGGGCGCTGGCGAGTGCCTCCTCCAGCAACTCGCGAAAATCGGCGGCACCGTCGGCAATCGCCTGCTGCAAAGAGCGGGCGTGATCGGTCAGAACCGTCAGCAGCGTGCCTTCACGAGGTTCAGCGATGGCAACCTGCGCGCTGCTTGCACCCTGCTGCGCAGCCAGGGCAAATCGCTGCATGTCCACGTGTTCCTGCCCCGCAACGCCTTCCGCGAACCCCTGCCAGTATTGGGCAAAGATCGCGCCTGAGTTTCCCCGAGCGCCGTCCAGGGCGTGGTCGGCCACCTCCTCCATAAAGAGACCGAGGTGGTGCTGAACCTGCCGGGTGGCGCCGGTCAGGACCGCGTGCATCGTCAGCGCCATGTTGGTGCCCGTATCGCTGTCCGCCACCGGAAAGACGTTGATGCGATTGATGTGATCTCGATTGGAGATCAGCCGATGAATACCCGCGATGAGGGCGCAGCGCATCCAGGCGCCATCAACCTGATCGGTGGCCGAAACCGTGTCCGGAGCTGTCATGGCCGGTATTTTAGCAGCGCTGCCCGGCTCGGAAACCACCCGCTTCGAGGACCCGGCTTGGTCCGGTGTCCGCTGCTGCAACCACCTTATTGGACGCGACGAGAGAGTCCCGCGGTTCACGGAGAACGGAATGCTCCCTCGCTACCGGCGAGTCTCACCAACAGTTGGCCAACTTGCAGGCGCGCCTCACCGCAAAACCGCTTGCGCCAAGGGTTTTTCCTTGCCGACCCTGGCTAACCCCCTGTTTTTCCTGGACCTGCTGTCTTGGCACGTAAATTGATTGGTATCTGGCTGAACGACCACTCAAGGGAGCCGGAAATGTTGTTGCATGGATCAGGGATCAAACGACTGGCGGTTGAAAGCTTGCTGGCGCTATCGCTGGCCTGGGCCTCGCTGCAGCTAGGACACGTTTACGCCAGCGAGGGCGAGTGCGCGGGACTTACGGCACTTGGCGCCTTCGAGGAGGCGCGAGATCCTTTAGGTTTGAATCTTTGCCAAAAGGACACAATCAGCGGTGAATAGCTCTCACAACAGCGACGGTTTCGACAAGGTGAAGCGGGTACTCGGCGGCGGCCCGGGCGAAGGCTGGGTCTTTGGCGTTTGCGCCAACGTCGCGCGCCGCACCGGTTGGGAGCTGTGGGCGGTCCGCGCCGTTGTGCTGGTGAGTCTGCTGATCATGTCGCTGCTGACAATCCTTGGCTACTTTGCCCTGGCGATGCTGATGAACGAGACCCGACCGGGGGCTCAACAAAAAATGCGCCGCTGGGCCGGTCAGCTCGACACACTCTTTGAGGCGGTCAGCCAGGGCCTTAAGCGCTTTTTTGATCAGAAAAGTGATGGCCATACGACCGACGGACGTCGCCGCAGCAGCGAACGCCGCGATACCTACTGGCAGGACTACCAGGCCTGACGCGTTGACGCCTCCGCCTGCGCCGCCGTGGCTAGTGCAACCAAATCCCGCGTCAGCGGTCTATAGAGACAGGCAGCCGGATCGGTACCTGAGCTGAGAATCCCTCTCTTCGTTCTCAGTGCCCCCAACACTCCGCAGGTCCGATCCGGCTTATATGACGCCCGAACCGGTCAGTGTCCTGTTTGAAAAATTCGTTGTATTTCAGCTCAAACAGGACACTAGAGGTCACAACCCACTAGCGGCGCAGCAAGACGTTGAATGAGACCGGGACGGCAACCGAAATGGACGTCAGGCCAGCGATTTCGCGCAGCTTCTCGAGGCCGTTGCCCAGCCCCAGGACCCGCATATTCAGCAGCACCGGCTCGATGCTGACAACCTGTAGCGAACCTTCGGCCGCGGTCACGCTCACCTTGGTCGCGAGCGGCGTGCTGGTGCCAAGCAGGTTGAGTTCAGCGGACAGATCCAGCTGCTGACTTTCGCCGACGCCAATATCCCCCAGCAGCATGGGATCCACCTTGCCGGTGACGCTCGCCGCCGCAGCGTCGTCGAGCAGGTGTTCGTGGATGCGATCATTACGAATCGGGATTTTGGTATCCAGGCTTTTGAGATCGATCTCCAGCACAAAGCTACCGTCTCCCTGCAGCGAGCCGGACACACGCGTAAACTGGTGCGATTCCGCCACGTCGACATTTTTGGTGGAAACAAAGCTTAGGGAAGAGGCCGTCCCGTCCACTTCCCAATCCGCTGCGAGCAGGCTCCCGCTGAAGAGCAGCGGCAGCGCCAGGAATAACCGTTTCATCAAACTAGTGGTCCCAATTGCTTCGGGCGGCGCGTCGCGCCGCGTAAACTCCAGGGCCATGATCATACGTCAGCGCAACCAATGAGCAAGACCGAGCGCCTTTACCATCTCCACAACCTGCTAAGTCAGCGCCGCACCCCCATTACCCGGCAAGCGCTGATGGCCGAGCTGGGCTGTTCTCAGGCGACGCTCTATCGCCTGATCAACGATCTGCGCGACCATCTCGGCGCGCCGATCGAAACCGACCCCGACGGCCGAGGTTACTATTACGATCAACATCCGGGCGTGCGGCCCTTCGAGCTTCCCGGCGTATGGATAAGCTCCGACGAACTGCGGGCACTGATGTCGGCCCGCGAGCTGCTTGCCGGCGTGCAGCCGGGCCTGATGGACACCGCCTTGGCCACCCTGCAATCGCGAATCGAAAAGCTGCTCGACTCGCAGGGTGTCAACGTCGCCACCCAAAGCAATCGAATCCGCATCATTCACCAGGCCAGCCGGCTGCTTTCGGGCGAGCAGTTTCGCCCGGCGCTGGACGCCCTGGTCAATCGCCGCCGGCTGCAGATCACCTATCAGTCGCGCGGGACCGCTGAGACCACCCAACGGGAGGTCTCACCCCAGCGTCTAACCAGCTATCGGCACAACTGGTACCTGGACAGCTGGTGCCATCTGCGCGAAGGCCTCCGCAGCTTCGCGCTGGAGAAAATAGTGGTGGCCACACCCACCGACGCGGAAGCCATCGAGATTCCGGACATCGAGCTGAACCAGCATTACGCGAGCGCCTACGGCATCTTTTCGGGACCGGCCAGCGGCTCAGCGGTGCTGCGTTTTTCGGCGCGCATCGCCCGCTGGGTAGCCGACGAGCAGTGGCATTCGCGGCAGGAGGGCCGCTGGCTGGACGACGGGCGCTACGAGCTCACGCTGCCCTTCGGCCAAACGGCTGAGCTGGCGATGGACATTCTTCGCTACGGCCCGGAGGTTGAGGTGAAGTCGCCGCCCGAGCTGCGAGAGCGGGTCGCAAAGCTGGCGCGAGAGACGCTCAGCCAGTATGAGTCAGCGTCGTAGCACCGGCGGAGTCTCCTAACGCAGCGTTGCCGCCAGCCACTGCCGGTAGTCATCCGCAACCTCCCGCGGCGCCTCAAGCTGGGGCAGATGCCCAACGCCTGACAGGTAGCTGACTCTGGACTGCGGCAGCAGCCGGGACAGCGTGACGGCTCCGGAGGGATCCAGGACCCGATCTTGCTCGCCCCACACGATCAGCGTGGGCTGCGCGAGACCTTCAGCGAGCGCCTCGGCTGGATCGGACAGTTTGAGGCCCTCGAAGATCGTCTCCATACGCGACTGCCGGGCCACCGTGTTCTCCGCCAGGTAAGACCGCACCGGGCCGGGGAGAAAGGGTTTGACCTCAAAAATAAAGTCCAGCATGTACTCAAAGTCGGCTTCGCTGGCCGGGATCAGTACGTTGGGCTCGCCGTCAACAATCGCCTGAACAAACGGGCTCAACGGTGGCGTTACCACCCCGCCTGGCGCCAGCAGCCACAGCGACTGAATCCGCTCGGGCGCCAGCCGCGCCATCGCGAGCGCAATATAGCCGCCCATCGAGTTTCCGCCGACGTGAAACTGCTGGTGGCCCTGTTCATCCATAAACGCCAGCACCCGCTCAGCCTGGGCGGTAGCCGTGTAGCGGTTGTCCAGGGCCGAACTGCTCATCCCAAACCCGGGCAGGTCGGGGACCACCAGCTCGGCGGTGTCCTTCAGGTGCCGGGCCAGTCGATTGAAGTTGTCTTTATCCGCACCAAAACCGTGCAGCAGCAGCAGCACCGGCCGGGGCTCCTCAACCGGGTCGCTGCGCAGGAAGACCCAACGCTCGTCGCCGATGGTCTGGGCTACCGGGGTCAACCCCGCGAGCTGGCGCTCCGTTGCAATAAACATGCGGTAAACCGTGCCCGGCGCACCGAACCAGACCGCCCCCAGGGCGACCAGCGTAGCGGTCAGAATCCAAAACCGGCTTTTCTCAAGAAATGAGAACTTCATCGGTCAGGATAGCGAGCAGCAAAGACGTTTGGAGGGCCTGAAATCATGGCTTCAATTATACGCGCGGACGTCAGCCGCATACTGCTTTTCTGGACCGCAGCCGCATTGGTACTTTGGCAGGTGAGTCCCTGGGGCCAGGCTCTGGAGCAGCTGATCGGGCCCGCCTGGTTATGGTGTTGCCTGATGCCGGGTGCAGCGTGGGCCCTGCTAGCTCCCCAGCGGTTTTTCGCGGCCGCGGCGCAGCTGTTCCGCTGGTCGTTCAGCGTCCTGCTGTCGGTTATTCGGACCGGCCTCAACGTCACGCTGGGGCTCCGCCCACTCACCCCGGTGATGTTCTTCCAGGGCCCGCAAACCCGACGTGCGGCAAGCGTTGTCCAGGCCGGCGGCACGGGCGAAGGGCGACGTCAGCGGCCGCCGGCGGTCTAGAGCGGGCGGCGAACCGCCGCGCGCCCCCATGGCTTACCGGCCCCAGTTTTGGGACGTCACCGTCAGCGTGACGGTCGCCGTGGCGGTGCCGCCAAAGCCGTCTTCAACGGTGTAGGTGAACTCATCACCACCCCACCAGCCGGACATCGGGGTATAAAGGATCTGCTGATCGGCGGTGATGGCCGCGGTGCCGAACGGGGTCTTGGTATCCACCGCCACGATGGTGAGCGGATCGCCATCCGGGTCGGAATCGTTGGCCAGCACGTCGATGGTGACCGCCGTATTTTTTCGTGTTACCGCGGTGTCATCCTGCGCCACCGGCAAGGTATTAAACGCATCGACGATCACCGTCACCAGCGCTTCCGCCTGCTGGCCGCGTTCGTCCTGGACCGTGTAGCTGAAGTTGTCGGAGCCGACAAAACTGCGTTCCGGCGCGTAGACCAGCTGAGCGCCCTGCTGCGTGACCTCGCCGTTGGCGGGAGCGGTAAACGACACGATGTTGAGTGAATCACCCACGTCGTTGCTCAGCACGTCCACCGTGACGGGCTGCGTGCGAAGCGTTGTCGTCTGGTCGTCAACTGCCGTGATCGGCGGTAGCTCCAGTACGGTAACCGTCACGTTGGCCGAGGCTTCCCCGCCGGCATCGCTGGCGACATAGCTGAACGTGTCGGTGCCAAAAAAGCCCGGGTTGGGCGTATACAGCACCTGATCACCGCTGATGGTGGCGGAGCCGTTGGCCGGCGCCGTCACGGAAACCAGGGTCAGTGCGTCGCCATCCGGATCGCTGTCATTGCCGAGCACATCGATCGACACGGACTGATCCTGATCGATGGTGACGGCGTCATCCTGCGCACTCGGGAACGTGTTGACGATCACCTGGGGCCCGAGGCGTTGCTCGTTGTCCACCTCAGCATAACGGTAGGTATCGACCTCGCGCTTGTGCGCAATCGGGTTCTTGAGCGCCCGTTCCAGCCAGGCCGGATCGTCGATTTCTTCGCGCTCCCAGCGCACGTCCGTGCCGCCGGCGACTGCCGGGGTTATCACCACATCTTCGGTGCGCTCCTCGAGGGTGACAAACTCGATCTCAACACGTCGGTTGAGCTTGCGGTTATCTTCTGACGTGTTGGGTACCGCAGGGTCGCTTTCACCGAGCGCGCGCACCACAAGCTGGTCGAGATCCACACCGTTGCCGGTCAGGTAGGTGGCAACCGAATCCGCCCGCCGCTGGGACAGGGCGTCGTTGTATTCGGCGGGCGCCAGGTCACACGTGTGGCCAGAGACGGTGATTTTGCCAACGATGTTGGCGGCACTGAGCGTTGCCAGCACGCTGTTCAGACTGTCTTCGGCCGCGCCCCTCAGCTGGGACCGGTCGAGATCGAAGAGGACCGCCTCGTTGAGGGTCGCCTCGTTCCTGACCAGGCGTTTCTCGGTAACCGCCGGCTGGGGCTCGGTGCGGGTTTCGACGCGCCGCTCCAGCGTGTCGCGGGCCGCCTTGTAGCTCGGGCGATGGCGCTGGCCGAACGCATAGCGGTAGAAGAGCACCGCGCGGGTGTCGCTGTTGTCGGTGACAAAGTCGCCCGACCGGTCGAGGTACTCCGCTGTCAGCGCGAGCGAGTGCGGTGTGCCGGAGAAAAACTTCTCAACGCCCACGGTCGCCGACAGCTGCTCAGCACCGTCCCTGCCCTGCTCAAAATCAACGCCGCCTCGAAGCCGGATCAGCTGGTCGTCAAAATAGCGCCCGATGCGAAGGCCACCGCCATGATCGTAGGCGCGTTCGTAGATGGTTGTGATGGTGTCGTTGAACTGATCCTGGACAAACTGCTGGTTGCCAACAACACCGCTGAGCTGCGTCAGCTGCGTATCCACCAGCCGGTCAACCAGCCGCCGGCCGGTGATCGCTTTCATCACGTACGCACCCCAGAACAGATCGGGGCCCTCCCAGCCGAGGCCAAGCGAAACTTTGCGGTCGTCAAATTCGTTTTGATCGAGAGCGACAAAGGTCTTGGCGACCCGGGCGCTGCTCTGCTGGCGAGCCGCCTGCTCAAGCGAATCCGCGCCGGTGAGCCAGTGATAATTGAGCTTCAGGCCACCGCGCTCATCGCTGACCCACAGCTCGCCGATCCAGTTGGAGTTTTCGTCTTCGCCGAACACATGCAGGTACTCACCCTGCAGGTCGCCGTCGTCGTCGATGCCGATACCCAGACGCTGGTAGTCGCCGGTGTAAGAAACTCGGGCATTGCCGTCGCTCCCCGTCAGCCGCACCTGCGGATCGGAGGCTTCCTGGGCCGCAGCGCCGGCCGCAAAGCTGAGGGCGGCCAGCAGCAAGGTCAGTTTCGCTTTCATCGATTGTTGTTCCATCCACCGCTCGTTTTGAGCTCTCCTGGCCGCACGTTAGCACATTAAAAAACCGCCACAAGAGACCCGGTGACGTTTGTTGACAGGTGCCAGAAAAAAGTCAGTCTTTGAGCACAAAAGTCACCTTGAGATTGACCCGGTACTCGGTGATTTTGCCCTTGGCGTCGAGGGTGACCTTCTGACCGTCCACCCAAGCGCCTTTGACGTTTTTCAGCGTCTTGGCGGCTCGTTTGCAGCCCTTGGCAACAGCATCTTCAAAGCTCTTGTCAGACGAGGCGATAATTTCAGTGACTTTTGCAACAGACATAGACGTCTCCTTCGTTGGATGAGTTAAAACCTTTTGGCCCCGGATCCGGGCGGTCATGTTCCTAGGTCAGCCAGGACCTCTCCAGCGCGAAGCTCGAGAGTCTTTCTGACACCTTACCGCGTTACGGATCGCGGTGCAGACGCGGCGGCGCTAGCGGCTCGGGCCGGCTGAGTCGCGCTGCCGGCGCGCTTCGAACAGCATCAGAGCCGCCGCCACGGAGACATTCAGACTTTCCATTTGCGGACTGATCGGTATCCGCGCCAGATGATCACAGCGCTCGCGCAGCAGCCGCTTCATCCCTTTGCCTTCGCTCCCGAGCACCAGAACGGTGGGACCGCGCAGATCAATCTCATACAACGTCTGTGGGGCATCCGCCGCGGTTCCCACCACCCAGAGCCCCTGGTCCTTGAGCGCGTCGACGGTGCGGTTGAGGTTCACCACCTGCGCCAGGCGCAACAAGTCAGCGCCGCCGGCCGCGGTCTTGCGCGCGGCCGGCGTCAGGCCCACCGCACGGTCTTTCGGGTAGATCACCGCGTCCGCCTCTGCGGCCGCCGCGCTGCGCAGGCAGGCGCCGAAGTTTCGCGGGTCCTCCAGATGATCCAACAGCAGGACCAGGGGATTCTCAAGCTCTGCGAGCACCGTGAGCAAAGCCGCCTCGGTGAGCGGCTCCGCACCCCGGTAGTGGGCCACCGCACCCTGATGACCGCGGCCATGCTGATCGAGCTCCCGCCGGCCGACACGAGAAACCGCTACGCCGACGTTGCGGGCCAGCGTCTCCAGCTCTCTAGCCCGTTTGTCGCCCCGTTCGCCGGACAGCTCGAGCAGCGTGACGTTGGCAGGGTCGTTGCTCAGCGCGCTGCGGACCGCATTGATCCCCAGAATTTTCTGGTCACCACCCGGCGCCATGCTCAGTCTTTATCGTCGGCAACGTGGATCTTAAAATCCACCTGGCGATCGTCGGTATCCACCCGCAGTACCTGCACCGTCACCTTGTCTCCCAGGCGATAGCTCATGCGGCGCTTATCGCCCGTGAGGGTGTGGCTCAGCGGATCGAAGTGGTAGTAGTCATTCGGCAGTGTGGTGACGTGCGCCAGACCGGACACCCCGAGTCCGTCGAGCTCGACAAACAGGCCGAACTCCCGCACGCCGGTCACCAGCCCGGTAAACACGTCACCCAGGTGAGACAGCATGTAGGCGCACTTCAGCCGCTCGTCGACGTCTCGGGAGGCATCCTCGGCGCGGCGCTCGGCCATGCTGGCGTGTTCGCACCGCCGCGCCAGGGCGGTTTGCTGATCGACATCGTCGGGGTCTGGCCGCGCGCTGCGCTCCGCCAGGGCGACCAGCGCCCGATGGACCAACAGATCGGGATAGCGGCGAATCGGCGAGGTGAAGTGGGCATACGCCTTCAGCGCCAGGCCAAAGTGACCGCCGTTTTTCGGGAGATAAACAGCCAGCGACTGTGACCGAAGAACCAGAGACTCGATCAGCGAGCGCTCGGGTCTGCCGCTGGCTTTTCGCAAAATGTCAGACAGGTGTTTGGGACGCAGGCGTTCAGCTGGCGGCAGCTTGATCGCCAGCTCCCCGAGCGCGCCGCGCAGCTCCTCAAGCTTGCGCTCCTGAGGCGGCGGATGCACGCGAAAAGCGGCCGGCAGCTCAGCTCGGTCCAGAGTGCGCGCCGCCTCCACGTTGGCGGCAATCATGCACTCCTCAATAATCTTGTGCGCGTCGTTGCGGGTGCTTGGCTCAATGTTGGCGACCTCGCCGTCATCATTAAACTTGAAGTACACCTCCCGACCACGGAAATCGATGGCGCCGCGCTTGCCGCGCTGGCTACGAAACGCTCGATAAACCTCGTGCAGCGCCGTCAGCGACTCAGCCACCGGGCCTTCCAGCTGCGGCGCGTCCCCCTGCTCATCCAGAAACGCCCAGGCTTCCTGGTAGGTCAAACGGGCGTGGGAGTGCATCACGGCGCGGAAAAACCGGCTCCGGGTCACCTTGCCATCCGCGCTGACCTGCATTTCGCACACCACACAAAGCCGGTCGACCTTCGGCCGCAGCGAGCAGATCACGTTGGACAGCTCCTCCGGCAGCATCGGGATCACCCGATTGGGGAAGTACACCGAGGTGCTGCGATGGGACGCCTCTCGGTCGAGCGCGGTGCCAGGCTTTACGTAGTGCGAGACGTCGGCGATAGCTACCGTCAAAGACCAGCCGCCGCGCGGCTTCTGGCGACAGTAGACGGCATCGTCAAAGTCTTTGGCGTCGAAGCCATCGATCGTCACCAGCGGCAGCTCGCGAAGGTCTTTGCGCCCGGCCCGGTCGGCTTTGCTGACGTGGTCGGGGATTGCGGCGGCCAGCACTTCCTTCGGCCACTCGTACGGAATGTCGTGACTGCGAATGGCCACCTCAACGGCCATGGGCGCGTTGATGCTGCGCCCGAGAACCTCCACTACGCGGCCCACCGCCTGGTGACGTCGATCGGGCTGTTCGGTGATTTCCAGGTAAACAAAGTCCCCGGATTTCGCCTCGCCGGTGGCGTCAGGCGGAATCAGAATGTCCTGGTTGATCCGTTTTTCATCGGCCGTGACAAACGCCACGCCCGACTCGCGGTAAAAGCGGCCGACGAGATGACTATTGGCGCGCTCCAGAACGCTGACGATTGCACCCTCCACGCGGTTGCGCCGGTCCAGCCCCTGGATTCGGGCCAGCACGCGGTCACCGTGAAGAACGCCCCGCATATGACGCGGTGAGAGATACCAGTCGTCGCCGCCTTCATCCAGCGCGAGGAAACCGAAGCCGTCAGGGTGGCCGATGACGCGACCGGCCTTCAGGTCCAGCTTCTGCGCCACGCCGTAGCCGCCGCGGCGGTTCTGGATCAGCTCGCCGTCCCGAACCATCGCGCGCAGGCGCCGGCGCAAAGCCTCCTGCGCCGCTTCGTCGGTGATGTCGAGCGCCTCAGCGATATGGCTGCGCTTCATCAGCTCACCGCGCTGCTCCAGCAGCAGCAGGATTGCCGCCCGGCTGGCGATGGGGTTTTCGTAGCGTCGCTTTTCTTCCGCTGCCCGGGGGTCAACAAATCGGGGCTTTGAGGTTTTCGAAGTTTTTTGGCGGGGTGCCATGGCCGGCATCTTACGGGTCCGTCAACCGAAGCACCAGCTCGCGGCCTCGGTTGTATCGGGTGTCGAGCTTCAGAAACGAAAAGGCCGCGGCAATTGCCGCGGCCCCTTTGGTTACCCGTGATCGACGGCTACCAGCGCTTCTCCCACTGCAGATACCACTCGCGGCCGAAGCTGTTGTAGTAGCCACCGGCGTTGATAAACCACGGCCAGTTGGCGTTGGTCGGATCGGTCGGCGGATCCTCGTCGAACATGTTGTTGATGCCCAGCTGGAACTGGCCGATCTCACCCCAGTCGTAGCGGAACGAGCCGTTGACCGTCAGGTAGTCGTCGACAAACTGGCCGCTAGGAACGCTGCCCGTTTCCGGATCTGAGAAGGCGTTGATGCCCGGCAGCTCGTCTACGTAAGCCGCGCGAATCGTCGCGCCAAACTCCTCGTAGTTCCAGTTGACGGTCAGGTTGTGGCGAAATTCCGGCAGCGATGCCAGCGACAGGTTCTCCACTTCCGGCTGCCCGTCGGCAAACTGGGTCTTGAGAGAATCGACGTACGTGGTTTCCCACTGGAAGGCGAACAGACCCCAGTCGTTGGTATCCAGGTCGTAACGCGCGGTGGCGTCGATGCCCCGGATCGACTGGGTCGACAGGTTGAGCGCCTGTGCCGAGATGTTCCCGCCCTGGAGCGTACCGACCGCATCCCGGGTAATCAGCGAACAGAAGCTGGCGTCCGGCGTACCCGTACTTAGGCCTGCACACTGGTTGAGGATGAACTGGCCGGAGGGCGCTGCGATGATGTTCTCCAGCTCCACGTCGTAGTAATCGACGGTAAAGGAGAGCGCGTCGAGCGGCTCCCACACCACGCCGATGTTGATACTTTCACCCTCTTCTTCTTCCAGGGCCGTGTTGGCACCGATCTGGATCTGAACGCTCTGCACGATGTCACAGGGGTCGCTCGAGTTGTTGGGATCCAAGCCACCCGGTGCGTTGGGATCACCACCGGCGGCAACGCACAGCGGCGAGTCCACCACGCTGGTGAAGGCCCGGGTGGTGGAACCGAACAGGCGCTGCAAATCGGGGGCGCGGAAGGTTGTCCCGTAGCTGGCACGCAGCAGCAGGTTATCCAGCGGCCGATACTGTAGTGCCGCCTTGCCGGTGGACGCGCTGCCCGTTTCGGAGGCGTCGTCGTAGTCATCGAAACGACCAGCCAGGTCGAGCGTCAGCTGAGAGAAAAGCGGCAGAGAGATCTCGGCACCAACCGCGAGACGATCGCGCTGGCCGCCGCCCGCGGACCCGCCGTCCGACGCATCCCCCGACAGGGTGATCGGATCGCGATTGTCGAAGAACTCCTGGTCTTCCCACTCAAACACGCCGGCGACAGCCACCGGCCCCGCGGGCATCTCCCACGGCAGGTAGCCGGAAATCTGGAAGTCGGCAAACCGGTTCGTGGACTCAGCGTCCGTGAAGGGTCGGAAGGATGTAGAGGCCACCACGCTGTCCGGAATTGGCTGGAATAGGTCGAGCCCTGCGTCCACCTGCGCCTCGAAGGCCGATAGGATGATCGATCCACCGCGCTGCGAGAAGAAGTCCTGCTTGTTGATGGAGTAGCCGGCCTCCCAGTCCCAGCCGTCACCCAAGGTGCCGCTGAGTCCAAACAGCCCGCCGAAAGTCTGCGTTTCGATGTCGGTGGTCCGAGGTCCGTACTCAAACAGCCGCCGGATGTAGACCGCCGGTCCGCCGTTGGGCCCGGTGATCAGACCGCCGTTGTTCGGCGAAACCGGGGTGGCGGACGCGCCGCCAAAAAGCGCGGTCCCGGAATAGGCAAACGGTTCGATCTGCACAAACGTATCGCCGCGGTTCCAGCGAACTTCGGCAAATGCCGACAGGTTTTCGCTTAAGGAGTGCTCCACGCGCCCGGCGAACGTGGTCCGCCGATTCTGCGGAAACAGCTGCCTGAACTGGGTGCGGTTGAAGCCACAGGTGTCCTGACCGAACAGCTGCCCGCCACCCGGCGAACCGGGCGGAATGCCCTCGGTCCCAATGGCGCCGGCCGCCGTGCCGCAGTTCGGGTCGGGCGTGATGCCGATACCGCCACCAGGCACCAGCTCAACGATGTTGGCGCCAAAGGTCGAGAAAACACCCCGGCCCAGCGGATCGGCGATGTCTGACGCAGCAAAATCGCGCTGGCTCGACATCAGCTCCTCGTTGTCGTCGTACTGCAGCGTGAAGTACACCGACGTGTCGTCGAACGCCTTACCCGCAACCAGCTCGGCCTGGCGGGTCTGGTAGCCGCCAGCATCCGTGTCGCCGGTGCGCAGCCGGGTGGAGATGCCGTCGAACTCGCGCCGCGTAATAATGTTGATCACGCCGCCGATGGCGTCTGAACCGTAGATCGCCGACGCGCCGTCGGTGAGTACCTCAATCCGCTGAATGATCGCGGTCGGGATGGAGGCGGTGTCGTAGAACTGGGTGGTTCCCCCCAGGCCCAGCGGGTAGACCGGCAGACGCCGGCCGTCCACCAGGATCAGCGTTCGACCGGTGCCGAAGCCCCGCAGGTTGACGCCCGACGCGCCCGGCGTGAATCCGAAAACAAATTGCTGGGACAGGCTGCCGCCCGTGTTCTGGGTCAGGCTGTCCAGTACGTCCTGGACCGTTCGATAACCCATGTCCTCAAACTCGGCACGCTCGAGCACGAGAACGGGGGTGGGTCCTTCGATGTCGCTGCGCTTCAGGCGCGAGCCAGTGACGGTTAGATCATCGAGTTCGGCGGTATCCGCCGCGTTGTCACCCTCAACCTGTGCCCCGGCGTCTAGCGCGAGGGTCAGGGAAATAGCCGCAGCCAGCGGCAACCGGATCCAGCGACGTGGATCAGTAGAGTTGGCACTCATACAGTAACTCCCATTGCTTTTTTCGTGGTCAACACCCGCAGCGGGCGCCGCGCCCCTGAGACGTATGCGGCGCCGCTGGGGCACGTTACGAAAAAACTAGTATGAACATCTTCGTATATCAATCGGTCGGTTGCGGGTCCTGCTGCGTGCGTGCCGTCGGGAGGTTTGAACGCCACCCGCTCGTGTGTTGCCGCGAGTGCGGAAAAGTGTTGCGTTATTTCCGATCCAGTTGCCGGAAATGCTGAATCGCGTGTCGTCAGGTAGTGCTGTTTCTTCGCCAACACGTCGTGGCGGGGTCGCGGCCGCCGAAAATCGGGTCTTTTCCGCAACGCCAAAATCACTATCGGCAACCTCGCGTGATCGAATCGCCGGGATCCTGCGGAAAAAAGAAACCACACCTGGGGCATTAGTCCGAAAAACCATCGGGCTATGTTCCGGTTGGAAAGTTTCTAACTAATTCAGTAACCTGCGATGACTTCAACAAGAACTACAAGCACTAGTGGATGTAAAAAAGGCCCTTAAAGCAGAAATCGAACGGGTGGCCCGGCGCCAAATCCGCCAGGAAACCGAATCGCTGAGAAAATCCGTAGCGCGCTATCGAGGGGACATCGCGGCGCTCAAACGGGAGCACAAAGCATTGCAGCGGCAGCTGCAGCGACTGACCAAATCAGCCCCACAACCGGCGGAGCCTGAACCCGAGAACGGGGCCAGGCAGATTCGGTTTGCGCCGGCATGGCTTAAAAAGCACCGCCAAAAGCTCGGCCTGACCGCTGCAGACTATGGTCGCCTCGTGGGCGTCCACCCGATCACCATCTATAACTGGGAACAGGGAAAGTCCAAGCCGCGAGCCGCACAGCTCAAGGCGCTGGCGGCAGTGCGAAGCCTGGGCAAGCGCGAGGCACAACGCAAGCTGACCAGCTGAGCGACGTCAGGGGACTGGCCGGTCCAGTCCCACTCCCTGCTACGTTAACCCTCCGGGACAACAATCCGGGGCGATTCCGATCGCCCCTTGCTTTCGTGAACGGATGCTGCTAATTTTTTAGCACATGCTAAAAAATTCGCACCAACTTACCCGACGCGAGCGGCAGATCATGGATGTGCTGCATCGGCTCGAAAACGCGAGCGCCAGAGACGTGCTGGACGCGCTGCCGAACCCGCCGTCCTATTCCACCGTCCGGGCGCTGCTCGCCCGGATGGTCCAGCGCAATCTCCTGACCTTTCACAGCGAGGGCAAACAGTACGTCTACCGACCGGTTGAACCACGCGCGCAGGCGCGGCTGCAGGCAACCCAGCATCTGGTTGACACGTTTTTTGCCAGGTCACCGGTAAAGGCCGCCAGCGCGCTGCTCGGGCTGGAGGAACAGCAGATCACCAGCGACGACATTGACGAGCTTAAAGCGCTACTGAACCGACTTGAGTCACGCCACCGGAAGCAAAACTCGTGAGCGGCCTGGATTTGATGGTGCTCGTGCTGCTGCTCAAGGGCCTGCTGCTTACTGGGCTCGCAGCTGCCGCCGCCTACCGTGGCAATCCGGCCCTCCGTGTCCGGCTGCTTCGGGGGTTGATGGTGACGCTCCTTGCGCTGCCCGCCCTCGCGCTGCTGGGAGAGATCGCTGGCCTCAGCCTGACGATCACAACAACCCAATCGGCGGGCGCGGACTATGTAAGTCAGCCCCTGACTCCTTCCCAGTCCGTCCCGGCCAGCAGCCCCGCAGCCGAATCGATCGTCACGGTTGGCTCGACCCTACCCTGGCTGCTGATGATCTGGTTTATCGGCGCCGTCGTGGGCTGGGTCCGGCTGCTGCTTCAGCTGCGCGCACTCCGAACGTTCCGTCGGGCAGCCCGGTTCGACCAGCTGCGGCCGGTTGGCGACCGCAGCGTTTGGATCGGTTGGAGTAACGCTGTTCTCAGCCCGGTAAGTTTCGGCTGGCGAAAACCGGTGGTATTGCTGCCAGACACCTGGCGCCAGCATCCAGACATGTCAGCGGACGACACCGAGCACGCCGTAGCGCACGAACTCGCCCACGTGGCGCGCGGCGACTGGCTGTGGCTGCTGGTCGTGCGCCTTGCAGCGGCGGCTCACTGGTGCAACCCGCTGCTGCCTCGGCTTTCGAGGCTGCTCGCGGAGGAGACCGAGATCGTGTGTGATCGCTCAGCGGTTACCGGACTCACCGACACCGCAGCGTATGCACGGACATTGCTCAAGGCCCTCACGGTGAGCCATTCCGCCGGCCCTTTGCGAAACACCCCGGTCAGCCCTGTGCTGGCCATGGCCGGCACCGACCAGTGGCGGCGACGTATCGAACAACTCTATTGTCGGGAGACTCCCATGCAGCGATTTTCACTGAAACTCACCCTGGCAGCCGGTATCGCCCTGCCGCTGGCGATCGGGCAGCTGTCTTTTGCCCAAACCGAACCTGCGCCAGCCCCCGAAGCGGCGGTAGCACCGGCACCCGACAGCGTCAGCAGTCCGGTGGCACCCACCACGCCGGTCGCGGCCGACGCGCCAGTACCACAGGCGGCTGCGGCTCCGACTGCTGCGCCCACGGCAGCGTCCGTCCCAGCCGCCGCGCCTCGCCCCAGCGTAGCGCCCGCCCCGGAAGCGCAAGCCGAAGCGCGCCGCGCCGAGGCAGCCCGGAGGAGCGAGGCCGCAGCCGCTGAGCGCGCGGAGGTGCGAAGCGAGGCAGCCACGTTGCGAGCCCGGGCCGTGGAAATGAGGGAAGCCGAGAAGGCTCAGGTGCGAGCGGCACAGGCTGAGGTCCGTGCGCGCCAGGAAGAAATGCGAGCCAGCCGCGAGGAAGCCAGACTGGCCCGAGACGAGGCTCGCCGGGCCAACCAGGCAGCGCTCAGGGAGCAGGAACGGCTGTCACGGCAGCTGGAGCAGCTCCAGGCACGAATCGCCGAAATCGAGGCCGAACTTGCTGCTTCGAAGGAGCGCGATTCAGAGCGGTGAAACCGGCCCGGCCAGCTTCTCCACGGCCGCCGCGACCCGCAGCACCCGGAATTCGTTCGAACGATACGACATCACGGACAATCCCACCGGCAAGCCATCCACTAGCCCCATCGGCACCGTGAGATGGGGATGGCCGGTGATGGCCGGCAGGGTCGAACTACCGATACCGAAGCTGTCGCCATTTTCCAGATCCGTAGTCCAGGCCGGGCCGTTGGTGACGCTCACCAGATGCGTCAAATTGTGCCGCTGCAGCGCGCCCTCGAGCTGCTGATTCGCGTCCCGGCGTACCTCGGTTAGCGCCTTGGCGTAGTCGACCTTTGACCAGGTCACGGCCTGCGCGGCCTCCAGGATTTCCTGGCCGAAATGGGGCATCACCCGTTCAGCGTTAGCCTGGTTATAAGCGATCAGCTCTTCGAGATTGCGCGGCGCGCCGGGCGCGGACACGCCGGCCAGATAGCTGTTGATCCCCTCGCGAAACTCGTAAAGCATGACCTGATAGGCCCGGGAGCCCAGCTCGCCCTGCTCGATTTCCAGGTCGTCAATAATCTCGGCGCCCGCCTCCTGCAGCTGAGCCACGGTCTTGTTGAACAGCGCGTCAACCTCAGCGTTGGTCCCGGCGCCAGGGTAGGAACGCCAAACGCCGATTCGGGCATCTTTCAGGCGGCCGCTGAACTCCGGCGTGAGGATGGAGTACTTTTTGAAGCGTATCAGGGTGGAACGATCGTTCGGATCCGAACCCACGATTACGCGCATCAGCAGCGCCAGGTCGGCCGCTGTCGTCGCCATCGGTCCGACCATATCCATCGACGTCGCGATCGGTATGACGCCGGCCCGGCTGACCCGCCCCATAGTGCCCTTCAGGCCAAGCACGCCGTTGGCGCCAGCCGGGCACACGATCGAGCCGTTGGTTTCGGTGCCCAACGCCAGCGGGGCGAAGCGCATGGCGACCGCCGCGCCGGAGCCGCTCGAGGAGCCGCAGGGGTTGTGGGTCGGACGCCAGGGATTGCGCGTTAGACCGCCAAGGGAACTCCAGCCGCTGGTGGAGTCTGTCGATCGGAAATTTGCCCACTCGCTCAGATTGGTCTTGCCGAGGATGACTGCACCCTCATTTCTTAGGAGCGTTATCACGTGGGCGTCGTTCGCCGCCCGGTGTTCGGCCAGCGCCAGCGATCCGGCGCTGGTAGCCATGGCGTCCGCCGTATCGATATTGGCCTTCACCAAAACCGGCACGCCGTGGAGATCGCCAGCCTCCCCTCCGGCCGCCAACGCCTGATCCAGCCCCTGCGCGATAGCCAGCGCGTCTGGATTGATTTCGATCACGGCGTTCGGTCCGTCAGCGGCGCGGTCAAGCCGCTGAATCCGCTCCAGGAAAGCGCTCGTTACCGCTTCAGCCGACAGCTCTTCCGCCACCATGGCGCTACGTAGATCGGTGGCGGTCATGGCCGTGATGTCGTCATTGCGCTGAAATTCGCCGGCGGAAGCCAGCGGCGGCAGCGCATCGTCAGCACCGCCGGCGCTTTCGCCGGAATCACCGCCGCAGGCAGCTAGGATGAGAAGGGCGGCCAGCGGCAGCGCGCGCCAGTTCGTCAAAACAGCTCGGATTTTCACAACAAAACCTGATGTTTAGAGAAAGGTCGCTATGGTATCGCGCCTGGTCGTCACCCGCGCGAGATTTTCGGGATCATTTGGGGAAAGGCGGGCCGCCGAGCGGCGCTACCGTGCTGGATCGCCGCGGCCTTTGGATGTCAGGCTAGCTGCCCCGCGCGTCAGGCAGTCGACGCGTTTTTGGCGGCCGTAACGGTGTTGTGCAGCAGGCAGGCGATGGTCATCGGACCGACTCCGCCGGGCACCGGCGTGATCGCCGCGGCGACACCCTGCGCCGCCGCGTAGTCCACGTCTCCGACCAGGCGCTTCTTGCCGTCTTCTTCGATCCGGTTGATGCCGACGTCGATAACCGTAGCACCCGGCTTGATCCAGTCGCCCTGAATCATCCGCGGCCGGCCGACAGCGGCCACCAGGATATCGGCCTGACGACAGACCGCGGCCAGATCTCGCGTGCGCGAGTGCGCGATCGTCACCGTGCAGTTGGCGCCGAGCAGCAGCTGAGCCATGGGTTTACCCACGATGTTGGAGCGCCCCACAACCACCGCGTGGAGCCCGCTCAAGTCGCCGAGCCGGTCCTCCAGCAGCATCAGCGAACCCAGCGGCGTGCAGGGCACCATGCGCCGCTGGCCCACCGCCAGCGCGCCAGCATTTTGGAGGTGGAATCCGTCGACGTCTTTGGCCGGAGAAATAGCGTCGATCACCGCCGTTTCGTCGATCTGTGACGGCAGCGGGAGCTGCACCAAGATGCCGTGAACGCCCGCATCACCGTTCAGCGTCGCCAGCAGCTCCAGCAGCGCTTCCTGCGAAGTGTCGGCCGTCAGGCGGTGCTCTCGAGACTCGATACCGACCTCAGCGCAGCGGGCAATCTTGTTGCGCACGTAAACCTGGCTGGCCGGATCTTCTCCAACCAGCACGACGGCGATACAGGGCGTGACGCCACGCTCAGCTTTGAGCGCGGCAACCTCCTGCGCCAGGCGCTCACAGAGCTGCCCGGCAAACGCTTTGCCGTCAATTTTTTCGGTCATGGCGGATTCCTTGAGGTCTGGCTTCGAACTTAAAACATCTCGCTCGGATCGAGCTTTTCTTCCAGCCGCGCGGTGCGGCCCTCAATGTAGTCCCCGGTGATCATCTGATCATAGGACTGACCGGGTCCGACCATCGGATAAACGCCGGCATCCGGATCGATGATGACCTCCAGAAAAGCCGGCCCCTCGAAGGCGAGGAACTCGGCGACCACCGCGTCCACCTCTGCCGGGTCATCGAGCCGACGAGCGAAGCCGAAGCCGTCAGCCTCAGCAGCAAGGACAAAATCTTTGCGATGAAGCGACTTGTCGCTACCGGCCATGCGGCCCTTGAAGTACATCTTTTGCCATTGCCGAACCATGCCGTCGCCGTAGTTGTTGAGCACCACCACCTTGACCGGCAGATCGTACGTCGTGGCGGTCTCCAGCTCGCCGAGGTTCATTCGCATGCTGCCGTCACCGTCGATGTCGATGACCAGCGCGTCGGGCAGCGCAAACTGAGCGCCGATGGCAGCCGGCAGCCCAAAGCCCATCGTGCCCATGCTGCCCGAGGTCAGCCACAGGCGCGGCTCGCAGAAATCAAAATATTGAGCGGCCCACATCTGATGCTGGCCTACGCCGGTGGAGATAATCGCATTGCCCGCGGTGATCCGATTGATCGCCTCGATGACCGCATAGGGCTGAACCTTGTCACTGTCGCGGTCGTAGTTCAGGCCGTGCCTTTTCTTCAGCTCAGCGAGCTCGCCGTGCCAGACGCCAAAGTCCTTGTCGAAGCCGACGCGCTCTCCGTAGTCGACGAGGTCGGCCAGATCCTGTTTCAGGTTACCGACCTGGTGCCACTGGACCCCTTTAACCTTGCCGATCTCCGAGACGTCCACGTCGAAATGGGCGATGCAGGTGGCGTTGGGCGCAAACCGGTTCGGCACGCCGGCAACCCGATCGTCGAAGCGCGCGCCGACGCAGATCAGGAAATCGCAGTCCTCGACCGCATAGTTGGCGTAAGCCATCCCGTGCATACCCAGCATGTGGAGCGACAGCTCGCTGGTCGTATCCACCGCTCCGATCCCCATCAGCGTGGTGCACGCTGGCACGTGAAACGCGTCGATGAAGCTCCGCAGCGCCTCAACGGCGTGACCGTTGATCGCGCCGCCGCCGACATACAGCAGCGGCCGTTCCGCTTCGCTGAGCATGCGGAAAAAACGCTCGCAGTCTGACGGTCCGAGGCGGTTGTTCATCACGGCCTGCAGTCGGTGGCGGTATCCGGGTAGCGGTAACGTCCCCTGCCCGGAAAACTCGCAGGTGGCGTTCTGAATGTCTTTCGGCAGATCGACCACCACTGGCCCGGGTCGACCGGTCCGTGCCAGTTCAAACGCCGTGCGCATGGTCTGCTCCAGCCGGTTTGGGTCAGTCACCAGGAACACGTGTTTGGCCACCGCGCCCATCACGGCGGCGATCGGCGCCTCTTGAAATGCATCGGTGCCGATAGCGGCCGTCGGAACCTGGCCGCAGATCACCACAATCGGAATCGAGTCGGCTGTGCAGTCGCGCACCGGTGTCACCATGTTGGTGGCACCCGGTCCCGATGTAACCATAGCCACACCCACTCGACCGCTGGCCCGGGAGTAGCCGGCGGCCATAAAGCCGGCGCCCTGTTCATTAGCCGGCACGATCAGCGGCATCGGCTGCTCCGGACTGGCCTCGTTGTGGCGGAACACCGCGTCGTAGGTCGGCAGGATGGCGCCGCCGGAATAGCCGAAAATGGTGCCCACGCCCTCGTCGGCCATCACCTGCACGACCACGTCGGCGCCGGACATGGCGACTCCGGCCTTCGGGTGACTCCGCTGACTGGCGTTTTCCTCGGCAATTCTCATAGCGTTTGCTTACTGCTTCCCAATCCCCGGAGTGTCCGCCAAAGTCCCTGCCAATGCAACGACTTACCGGGGGCTTTGAACGTTGCATTTGGCCGGCGGGTCGGCCACCATCGCGCCATGCGACACGTCATTTCGGTTCTGATGCAAAACGAGGTGGGCGCGCTCACGCGCTTCACCGGTCTGTTCTCAACGCGGGGCTACAACATCGAGACGCTCAATGTGGCCCCAACCGACGATCCGGGGGTGTCCCGGCTGACGATGGTGGTCACCGGTTCCGACCACGCTATCGGCCAGATCACCAACCAGATCGGCAAGCTCGTCGACGTGGTCAACATCCACGACATGACCCTCGGGGAGCACTACGAAAGCGAGATGCTCATCCTCAAGCTGCGGCTCGGCATCGGCGGTGTCGCCCGCGCTCAAGCGCTGGCGAGCGAGTATGGCGCGACGGTCCTCGACGCCGAGCCGGAAAGCTTCACGATGCAGGTGATCGGCAGCCCGGCAGATCTCAAAAAACTCGTGGAAACAGCCAAGGATGTGGGCGAGATCGCGGCGGTCGCGCGAAGCGGCAGCGTCGCGGTTTCCCGCGGCATCGTTTCACTCTCTTCTTACGATGTGAACCGCCGCCTGACCGGCTAGGGGCGTTACCGAGACCCCTACTTTCTCATTGACGTCAGGCAGTCCTGTGTGGCGTCACCAAGCTGCATGCCCCCGTCAACCGGATAGATGCCGCCGGTGGCGTAAGCGGCTTCTTCAGACATCAGAAACTGAATAAAGCGGCCGATGTCCTCGGGCTGCCCAAACCGTTTCAGGGCGGTGGCCGCCTGATACTTGTCTCGCAGTGCTTGGGTGGGCGCCAGGCGACTCATGCCCTCGGTGCCGTCGATCGGGCCAGGTGACACGGCGTTGACCCGAACGCCGGCGGCACCCCATTCCAGCGCCAGGCATTTGACCAGCATATTGACGCCGGCCTTGGCGGCACATACGTGCGCCTGAAACGCCATCGGCACCTCGGCCTGCGGCGCAGTGATGGCAACCAGGCTCGCGCCCGGCTTGCGAAGGTGCTCGAAAGCGGCCCAGAAAACGTGGTACGTCCCGAGCAGGTCGATGTCGACCACCGCTTTGAATCCTTTCGGCTTGATGTCGATGACCGGAGCCGGGAAGTTACCGGCAGCGCCGGCGACCACCAGATCGAGCGGGCCCAGCTGCTCAGCGGTCTGCCGAACGAGCTCGGCAACCGCGTCGTAGTCTCGAACGTCGGCAGCCAGCCCCAGCGTCTGCCCGCTGCCCTCTGCGTCGATCGCTGATGCCGCTGCCGCAGCTTTTTCCGGATCACGCCCAAAGACCGCCACGTTGGCCCCGCCGGCCGCCAGAACCTTGGCGATGCCGAGATTGATGCCGCTAGTGCCGCCGGAAATCAGAACGTTTTTGCCTGTTGGGTTCGCCATGGTACTCGCGCCTTGAGTCAAAGCCGGCATCGTCCGGCACTGACGCTCGAGATGCAAGGAGGGAGACTTTGTTCACTCACGGGAAGCACGCTAAGGGTGCTAAATTAGCACTTTCTTCGACTCCCGCTTGCTATGACATTTGCCAATCTGGCGCTGGACATCGACGCGCTTCCGAGCGCGCGCATCATCGATCTCAAGCCACTGGATCCGCGCTATCAAAAAGAGGTGCTGACCCAGAGCCTCCTGATTTGGGGCGTGCTGCTTTTGATCAGCTTTATTCCATCGGTGATCGTCGCCAAACCGCCGGAGGTCAAGACCCGGCTCCTGCTGCTGCCCGTCATCATCGCCACCGCGAGCGCGCTGTTCACGATCCTGGCGGTGAAGATGGCAGCGGCCAAACGCATGGCGCTGCGCGATCACGACATCGTTTTTCGCAGCGGCCTGTGGTGGCGCAAGCTCGTGCTGCTGCCGCGAAATCGCGTTCAGCACATCGAGCTATCCAGCGGGCCGCTGCAGCGCAAGTTCGGCCTGGCGTCGCTCAAGTTCTACACCGCCGGGGGTGCGGCCGTCGATCTGCAGATCGACGGCCTGAGCCAGGAGCATGCGCGCTCCTTGCGCGACCATGTGATGCAGCAGCACCGGTGACGGGCACCTGGCGGCGAACATCGCCGGTTGCGGTGGTGTTTTTCCTGACCAAGGCGCTGAAGTTCCTGGTGACCGACGGGTTCGCCATGCTGGCGCCGGCGGTCGCCTGGTACGCCACGGCCAGCGACGGCATGAAGGTGTGGGCTGCCGTCTGGTTCGCCGTGCTGGCGGCGGTTGGGGCGGTCTGGGCGGTATTGTCGTACCTGCGATTCCGCTATCAGCTGACCGACTCCCAGGTCCTGGTGCGCCGCGGGGTGATTCAGCGAGAACAGCTCAACATCGATTTTGACCGGGTCCAGGATACGTCCATCGATGAGCCCTTTTACGTTCGGCCTTTTGGCCTGGCGGTGCTCAAACTCGATACCGCGGGCAGCGCCCAGAAAGAGATTGCGCTGGCGGGGATCGGGGTTGATCTGGCCAACCAGATCCGCAACACGCTGCTCAGTTTTCAGCCCAAGACACCCGATCCGGCAAGCGAAACGGCCGCGGGCGCACCGACGGATGCGCCGGTTCTGCTCGAACGCAGCAACCGGCAGATTGTGCGCTATGGGTTAACCGCCAACGGCCTGCTTTGGGTTGCGGTGGCTTTTGGTGTCCTGGCCGGTGCGCTGGGCGAAGAGGCCTGGGAAACCGCCGGACAGTTTGTCCTCGAGCGGCTGCGCATGGGCACCCTGCTGGAAACCGGCGGACCGGCCCGCGGGCTGCTGCTTGCCCTCGGAGTACTCGCCGTGCCGGTGCTGCTGGCGCTGTTCTCCATCATCGGCGCGCTCTGGCGCTACGCCAACTATCAGCTTATCGCTGATGGCGGCAGCTTCCGGCGCAGCAGCGGGCTGGTGAGCCGGCAGCAGCAGACGCTGAAAGGGAGCAAGGTGCAGGCCGCGGTGTGGAAGCAAAACGCGATCGCGCGGTTGCTGCGCATCACCAATCTTCAGCTGCGTCTGGTGAGCGCAGGACAGGAGGTCAACAGCAGCGGCATGCCCGCCTCAACCCCGGCCTTCCTGGTGCCCGCGCTCAGCCCCGATGAGGTGGTGCCGGTCACAAAAGAATTTCTGCCCGACACTCCGGCCGAACAGCCTGCTTTTACCGGCATCAACCGGGCCTACCACTTGAAACGCAGCCTCTGGTACTGGCTCGCGCCGGTGGGCGGCATCACGCTCGGGCTTTCGTTTGCGGTGGGCTTTTATGCGGCGATTGTTCCCCTGCTTGGGCTGACACTCGCCGTCTTCTGCATTCGGCAACGCAGCAGCAAGTTTGGCGCTAGCATCATCGGCGCCACCGGTTATCTTCGTAGCGGCTTTATCGGCACCCATACGGCGGTCTTCTCGCTGTTCAAGGTTCAGCGGGTCGACGTCTGTCAAAGCCCGGGTCAGCGCAAGCGCTCGCTGGCTACCCTCAATGTGCACCTGGCTTCACACACCATCACCATTCCTCACCTGACGCTCGCCGACGCGCAGCGCTTCGCGGATCTAGCGCTTTATCACGTCGAGTCCTCGACGCGTCCCTGGTTCTAGGCCACTTATTCGAAGCTGCCGGAGAAAACGAGGTCTTCCGTCGCAATCTTGATCCGCGCCGGCGCTGCACAGTTGTTGTCCATGTCCGCTTCACCGCCAACCGGATCGATGCAGGCGATCAGGAATCGAACCGATTCACTCGTCGGCAGCGGAACCACAAACTCCGCTTCCGCTTCGGCAAAAGAAAACAGGTTATCGACCTGCGCCGCGGCCAGCTCTGGATCAGACCCATCGAACGTCGAGTCCTCAGAGAGGTAAACGCGAATCGTGCTGTCCGCGATCGTCGCAGGACCCACGTTGGTGGCGCGGATGATTGTCTCAGCTTCGGCGTCTGCCGCGAGCACCGTCGCGGGCACCTCGACATCCTGCACAACCAAATCAAAACTGGTGTCCGCACAGGGCGTGCTGCGCGTGGCTGACGCACTGCTGGCCTGCGAAGTTTTTCCCTCGTCGTCGGCAGCAAACACCGAGATCTCGTAGCTCCCGGCGCCGGCGCACAGCCCAACGCTGGCGGCCTGGAAGTCATCGCCGGAGGGCGTCATGGGCTCGAGCACCGCCTGCCCGTCGGGCCGCGTGATCACCGCAAATACTTCGTCGATGCGGCCGGTTGTGGTCACGCCGCTGGCGGTGATCGGCTCGAAGTCCGCGGTGAGCGCAGAGGCGACCGCAACGCCGCCGATGACGGGCTCGTCACCAGCCAACAAAATGCCTCGGCCCAGCGCATAGAACCGGGCGAGTGCCCCGTCGAACAGCTCGTTGCCAGCCGCGTTGCCCTGGTCGTCCAGCTGCGCGTTTTGCCCCTCGCCAGAGAAACGTACCGCGCTGCGCGCCAGCTGATGCGACCGGCGCACGTTGGCGCCGTTGAGCTGGGAAGTCCAGAAGAACCGCGAGTAGGCCAGCCTCCCGCGACGCCGGAACACCGCCTCTTCGCCAGCGTCGGTACTGGTGATGACAATCCGGGGATTCGTCGCGTTGCTGGCAAGCACCGGCAGGAACGCACCGGCGTTGCTACCGTCATACACGACGGTGAGTTGCCCCCCGTTGCTCGCCTCAACCTCATCCAGCCAACCCTCAAGCGTCTGCGCGCTGAGCGTTTCGGTGTCGTTCAGCACGAACTCACCGTTGTTCTGCGCGCCGACCAGGTAGACGGTGAGATCGGACACCCCGTCGGTGCCCCACGCCGTGATGGCTTCCTCAACGTTCGCCAGGGTCGACAGCCCATCGGTGCCGAACGACGCAACCGGCGACAGGTAGAAGATGTCATCGCAGTCTGTCGCGCGACAGCGACTGCCGTCCGAGCCGTAACCCTGCTGGCGCAGCGCCGCCTGGGCCAGGTTGCCGTTGCGCTCGAAAGGTCGACGCCGGCTGCCGTCGGCCCGGGTGCCCACAATCAGCACCGCGCGTCGTCGCGAGGGGTCGTCAACGGTGATCGAGGCGAGACGCGGAACCCCGACATTACCCTCCTCGTCCTCGGCATACACCGCCAGCTCGTAGGTGCCCGGGCTGTTGAACAGCGACGGCGTGGCGCCGTAGGTGCCGTTGCTGTCGGTCGGCACAAACTCGACCAGCGGGAGCTCCGCTACGGGGTTGTCCGAAGATCCCGGCTGAAAGCCCGGCGGGCGAACCACCGACCAGACGCGCGCGATCCCGTTGCTGTCGAACACGTTACTCACCGAGATCTCCGCCGTATTCCCGGAGCTCAGGACAGCCGGAGCGGTCACGGTGCCTAGCACCGGACGGTCCACCGCGTTAGACAACCCGCGCCCAATAATTCGGGTTGTGGCGATCTGCAGGTCTTCGGGCTCGTTGACGTCACCGTCTCCGTCGCTGTCGATCAGGGCGTTCTGGGTCGGGAATGAGTCGAACGTTGAGTCACGGGCGACGGTAAACGCCTCACCGATATCCTCGCCGTTGAAGACCTGGGTCCAGAACTGGTTCGAAAAGGACATCGTGCCGCCCGACACAAAGTAGGCGCTTTCGCCGGGACTGGCGCTCGTGATCACCAAACGGTTGGTGTCGGCCAGCTCGTCCATAAACGATCCGGATTCACAGGCGTCGTAGATCACCGTCAGCTCCCCATCGGGATGGGTGGCCTGCCAGGCGCTGAGCCAGCCGTCCAGGGTCGCCGATTGGAGTACCTCCGATCCGCTCATGCGAAACGTGTCGACGCCGCCGTGGTCCACCATGTAGATCAGCAGGTTGTCCGCGTCGTCCGCAAAGCTGCCGGTGATCGCTGCCTCGAACGACGCGTTGGTCGCGTCGCTATCGACGTCGTCCGCGACGCCGTTCTGATCCAGGTCCAGATCCGTGTCGGCCGACAGATACTGGATGGTGTCCTTCTGAAACCCCTGGCTGACCAGCGTGCGGTAGACAAAGTTGGCGTTGACCTGGGTGGCATCCCAGAGCGCGTTGCCGGGATAGGGTCCACCGCCGGTGACCACAATCGCTTTGGTGTTGCCCGCAGAAACTCCGGGGCGGAAACGCTGCATCCGATTGTTGGAACGCTCAAGCGCATAGACCCGCTGACCGCTGCCGATGGCAAGACCTCGCACGGTGTTGACCTGCCCTGGCAGCACGCCCCCTTCCGCCATCACGCCGAGCGGCGTGCCGTCCGCCGCCAGCACCTCTACCTGCGTGTCGCCGGCGTAAATCCGCCCGCTGTCGTCGACCGCCAGCGAAAAGGTCCGCTCCGTCAACGCGTACTCAGCCAGCAGCTGACCTTCCGGCGTAAACCGCTGCAGCTGCCTGAGAAAAGCGGCCAACACGGTACCGTCAGGCGCCACCGTGACGGCATCATAAAAGATCGGTGGCTGAGCACTCGACGTGTCGCTGATCGCCCCAACAAAAGTGCCGTCGAGCTCGAAGACCTGGATTGTCGGAACCTGCTCGTCACCGACGTAAACCAGATCATCCGGGCCAATGGCGATGGAAACCGCGTTGCCGAAAATCCCGTCGACGCCGGCTTCCGACAGCTCCTGCGTCCGCCTGCCCCAGCCGTTCAGGAATCCGCCGTTCGCGCTGAAGCGCCGAATAATCTCGTCCTGATTAAAAGTGACGATTACCACGCTGCCCTCCGACGCGATGGCCATGCCGCCCAGAAAGCCCGTCTCGCTCTCCCCCGGCCTCACGGGGGCGAAAGATCGCAGGAAGATTCCGTCGGCATCAAAGACCTGAATCCGCCTGTTGAATGCGCCCGCGACATAGACATCGCCGCTGCTGCTGATCGCCATGGAGTCCGGGGACGCAAACTTACCCAGCTCCTCGCCGGCGTCGCTCCAGCGCGAGAGGAACTCGCCGTTGTCCCGGCCCCACCGCGTGATGCCATAGCGATCGACCACGTAAGCCGTTCCGTTGCTGCCGGCAAGCGCCTGGCGAGGACCCGCGAGTTCCCCGGGTCCGAGGGAGGCATCGTTGTTATCGAAGGTACCAAACTCCAGCAGCTGGTTGCCCGCCGCATCGATACGAACGACACGCGAAGCGGCGGTGACCAGCAGGTTACCTTCGCCATCCAGCCCAAGCCCTTCCGGCCTGACGATGGTGTTGAGACCGCTGCCCAGACCGTCGATCGCGCGCACGAAGGTGCCCTCAGTCGAAAAGACGTTGATCAGCTCGGTGTTGAACGACGAAACAAAAATCTCGCCGTTTAGCTGGGCAATTCCAATGGGCCCCAGCTCGGTGAATTGGCCCGGACCGGTCCCCTCGGCTCCGAAGTTGGCGACAAACTGCAGATCGCTGTTGAACTTCACGACCCGATAGCCTGGCGGGTCCAGCACGTAGTAGTTGTCGGCGTCATCGACAGCGAGCTGAAACGGACCCTGGAGCCGCGATCCACAGGGGATACAGCGGGGCGTGAACTCCCCGTCGCCGCCGCTCAAGCCCCCGACTCGCGCCAGCTGCTCGCCGTCAGGACTGAACTTGATGACGTAGCCAACCGATCGATCGGTCACGATGACGTTGCCCTGGCTGTCGACGGCAACTCCGTGAGGGCTGAAAAGGTCGGGAGAATCGATATTGCTGACCAGCACGCCGTCACTCGAGTATTTCTGGATCTGGCTGGCGATAGGGTCCGAAACATAGACGAACCCCTGATCATCCAGCGCCACCGAGTTTGGCCCCGTCGCAAAGTTGGTCTGAAAAAAGTACGGGCGGGGCTGGCTGGGCCAAAGCAGGTCAAAGGTCGGTAGCGTCGTGCCGGCCCACAGGGCCGGCGCGATAAGGAGCAACAGGAGTCCTGACCTCATCCCGGTCAAGAGCCTGCAAAATCGATCTAACGTCATTCAGTTCTTCCTGGATCTGTATGGCAACGGCGGCGCCCGCCGTTTCCGACTGGCACCGCATAACTCATTACTCAAGTGTGTCAGAAACCAACGCAGTGTGCCGACCCTCTCGTTGCAGCGCTTTGACCTGTGGTTGCACGAACCCGTTTCCCAACGCGTCCCCGCTATCTTGGCGTTGTGCAGATCCAAATCGGGTCATTCGGCGTAGCGTCGCGCCTTTCGAGATCGTTGTTTTGCTGCGGATCGCGTCGCGACAGGCTACGTCGATTGAAGGGTCTTCGTTATCGACCTGGAGGTACCGGGAGAGGCTCCAGGAGGAGCAGCTCTTTGTCGCTGCCTTGAATCGGTGCAATAACCCGCTGGGTCACGGCTAGTCGCTGATTGGGTACATATATGTTGAGGCCCCTTACCCCCAGCAAGTGGCCTTTTCGATCGTGCGTAACATTAAGCAGCTTCAAAGATTCCAACACGGGAGGTACTACGAACCAACCTTTACTGTCCGTTGGTGTGGAGTTCACGACGACCTCCGTGATCGGGTTGACGGATTCAGCCGGCTGCAGCGGCTCGGCGCGCCTGCATACGTTGGTCCGATTCTGTTCGTTTAGATTTCGTTCGAAGCCGCTCGTTAGGTCAAGGAAGGTGAGATCGCGAAAATTGGTTACCTGCTTAATCGCAAGTTCGTGCGTGAGCGTCGTAGCCGCGGTCTCAGTCTCTAGCGCTGCCCAAAGTTGATTCTCTTCCCGCACAAGGCGAAACGCCTCAGTTCCATGCCCTACGAGAACTCGTCGGAAACCGCTCCAGTTCATCTCGACGGTCGAGTCGCTCTCCTCGTCTTCCCACGCGTAAAAGCCCTGCGGAAACTCTTGAAAATACTGGACGTCGTAATGCAGTGTTCCACCCGATTCATCTGAAGCGTATTCATGAATGAGAGTCGCCGTTACACCCGGCATGTAGGTCGCACGCGTTAGCACCATCGCGGGGAGAGAAAGGGGTTCGCTGTGGTACTCGAAGCCGGTAACGCGCTGCCCGCCTAGCACGTGACCCAGAAGGCGATGCATACGCTCAACACGATACGATGGATAGACCATCGGATCGTCACTCTTATTCGCGAAGACCGGAAGACCTGGCGTGGAGTAGCTTTGACTGATGAGACCTTGGGCGGTCTTCAGCTCAACGTAAGTGGACCCGCCGCCTATGGTGATTTGGTCAGAGCACGGTTGGTCTGGGTGCGCCTCGCATCTGGGATTGTGTTTTGCAGGCGCAAGCGTGCGAACGCCAAGCGCCTCAAGCTGAGCGAACACGGTATCCATATTGCACAGTGGCTCGACCCGCGCCGCCCGATACCCGAATAGCGCTTCGACGATCGAATGATTGTCTTCTCCAAGATGGAGCGCAGTCCAGCGTCCGCCCCGTCTGGAGAGCACGTATCCCTTGGGTCCAAAACCCGAGGTCCAGAACCGTAGCTCGACGTCATCTTCTACAAGCTCTACCGATTCAATCGGCTCCAGACCCCACAGCTCAGCCAGTTGATGGTATCGCTCGATCGCGAAGGCATGGCCGGGCCAGACCGTCAGCAGACCGGTCAGCAGGAAGAGGGACATCATGCGCTTCATACGCCATGGACCTGCGGCGGCGACAATTCGTTGCAGCACCCATGACTGATGAGGGGTTCCATAAGCATTCGAATGATTGTCTAGTAGCGGCGTACCGTCTGAGACCCAGGAGAAAACCATCGGCATGACGAGACTGACGTCCACGACAGCCCTGCTGCTGACCCTTGCGATCGCGGGGTGCGGTGGAGACCCACGCGCGGTCAATAGCTATCTAGGCCTGTCGATCCCGACCGAGGTACTGGATGCGCACCTCACCTCCGAGATGGAGCGCCTCGACATTCCCGGTATGTCAATCGCGTTCATCAACCAGGGACAGGTGATACACCATCGGACCTTTGGCTTCGCCAACGTCCAGCATGAGGTTGCGGTCGATGACGAAACCATCTTCGAAGCCGCTTCTCTGTCCAAGCCGCTCTTCGCCTATTTTGTGATGACCTATGTGGAAGCGGGCAAGCTGGATCTCGACACGCCGCTCTATACCTACCTGCCCTACCCGGACATCGCCTACGACGAGCGATACAAGCAGATCACCGCGCGCATGGTGCTGAGTCACCGGACCGGTTTTCCCAATTGGCGGGGAGACCTGCCGGAAAAGAAGCTGCTGATCCAGTTTGATCCCGGCACCGACTACTTCTACTCAGGCGAGGGTTATCAGTACCTGGCGATGGTGCTCAAGGAAATTGACCAAACCGACTGGGAAGGCCTGGAGGCCCGCTTTCAGGAGCTCGTGGCCCAGCCGCTGGGGCTGCAGCACACGGTCTTCATCCAGGACGACTACAGCAAAACCCACAAGGCGGAGCCGTATGATGAGAACGGCGAGTGGATCAGTCCGGAAAGGGACTATGACCGGTCCGTGCGTTTTCGGTTTGTGGCACCCGCCTCGGTTCATTCGGAGGCTCAGGACTTTTCCCGCTGGCTGATCGCCCTCATGGACGATAAAGGGTTACGGCCCAGCAGCTTTCGCGAGCTGTACGCCGTGCATTCGTTTGTCGATGAATACAACGGCATCAAGGTGGACTACACGCTGGGCTTCTTCAAGCCGCGCCTGCCGTTCACCAATATCTACCTGCACGGCGGCAACAACTACGGCTTTACCTCCTACTTTGCGGTGGACCCCAAGAAAGATTGGGGCTTTGTACTCTTTACCAATTCTGAGTACGGCGAGCAGCTCGGCAACGAGCTGACCTTTTACCTGCTGACCGGCCCGGACCTGACGCCGATCTATCTGATCGGCGCCGGAATTCTGGTGACGCTGCTGCTGATCGGCGTGCTGCTGGGTCGAGCCTGGATCCGGAGACGCCGGGCTCGAGCTTGAACGAAATAGTCGGGTTGGTGACCGCCGATGAGCGGCGGGCTGCGGTAAACTGACGCAATGGATATGCAGAATAAGACAGCGGTAGTGACCGGCGGCAGCCGGGGGATTGGACGGGCGCTTTGCCGAGCTTTACATCAGGCCGGCGCCTGCCATGTGGCGGTTGCGGATCTCGACGGCGCGGGAGCGCAGGCGCTGGCGGCCGAGATCGGCGGCAGCGGGCATGAGGTCAACGTGGCCGACGAAAGTCAGGTTGTTGCGCTGATCGATGAGGTTGAACAGGCCCACGGACCGATCGACCTTTTCGTCAGCAACGCCGGCGTCGGCGAGCTGCCGCCGGATTCAAAAAATATTGCGTCACAGCCCAACGCGGTCTGGGAGCGGTGCTGGTCGGTCAACGTGATGGCCCACGTTTACTCGGCACGTCGCCTGATTCCGGGCATGGTTGAGCGTGGTGATGGCTATTTGATCAACGTGGCGTCCGCCGCCGGCCTGCTGAGTCAGATCGGAGACGCGGCCTACTCCAGCACCAAACATGCGGCCGTCGGGTTGGCCGAGTCGCTGGCGATTTCCCACGGTGACGACGGAATCAAGGTGTCGGTGGTTTGCCCGCAGGCGGTGGCCACCGCGCTGATCGGCTATGACGAAGACGGCGACGAGGCGCCCACTGGCATCGCCGGTAACGACCTCGACGGGATCTTAAGCGTAGACGACGCGGCCGCAGCCATCATGCAGGGGATCACTGACGAATCGTTTCTGATCCTCACTCACCCGCAGGTGGTTCATTACATGCAGCACAAAGCGGAGAACTACGGTCGCTGGGTCGGCGGCATGCGAAAGCTCCGCCGCCGTTACGTGTAAGCGTCCCGTCAGAAACCCACGCCGATGAGCGTCAAAGCGGAAACCGGGTTTTCCCTCAAAGACGACCTGTTTAACCGAGAGACCACCCGGCTGCTGGCGGAGTCGGTGGCACGGTCAGCCGCTGAGCGCCCCGGCGGATCAAATTTCAGCGCACCCAAGCTGATCCGAACGGCCGGTCGCCGCTTTCCAAAGCTGGAGCTCAAAGAACGGATCTTTTGCCTGGTCGATCTGCTCGAGCAGCAGCTCCCCAGCGAGTTTCCGGAGGCCCTGGAAATCTTGCGTGGTGCTCTGCCCCCGCCGCTCGACCCGGAGCTGACCGATGACGACTTCGGGCGCTTTATCTGGGTGGTGCCGGGCGAGTACGTAGCGCGACATGGCTGCACCGAGCAGCATCTGGACCGATCGCTGGATTTCCTTCGGGAGGCCACCATGCGCTTTTCGTCAGAGCTGGCGATCCGGCCTTTCCTGGCGAAGTATCCCAAGGAGACGCTGGTCCAGGTTCGGCGCTGGACGCAGGATCCAAACTATCACGTGCGCCGGCTCGCCTCGGAAGGCATTCGCCCGCTGCTGCCCTGGGCCATGCGGGTGGTGCTTCCCTCCAAAGACGTTGTCCAGGTGCTCGACCAGCTTTATCGAGACAAGACGCGCTACGTCGTGCGGTCGGTGGCCAACAACCTGAACGATCTGAGCAAGCTGGATCCGGACCTCTTGCTGGCGACGCTAAAACGCTGGCAGCGCCGTCCACACCCCGATCCGGCAGAGATGCGCTGGCTGACCGGCCACGCGCTGCGCAGCCTGGTCAAGGGCAACCACGTGGGTGCGCTCAAGCTCCTGGGCTATCCCGACCGACCAAAATTTGGCGTCGCTGGCCTGGAATTCACCGATCGGGTTCCGGTCGGAGGGGCGCTACACTGGCGTGCAACGCTTAAATCCGGCGCCAAGCAGCGTCTCAAAATTTTTCTGCAGGTCGATTTTCTGAAGAACGATGGCTCCCACAAGGCCAAAATGTTTACGCTCAAGGACATCGAGCTGCAGGCCGGTGAGTCCGTAGAACTCAAGAAGCGCCTGCCGTTTCGTCCGATGACCACCCGCACGCTTTATCCCGGAACACACTTCGTTTCGCTTGTCGTCAACGGCACAATCAGCGAGCGCCAGAGCTTCCAACTGACACTCACCTGACCGCCGCAAAATCGCTATTAATGCGGGCTTTTTCCACCGCGGTGGCGCCACACAGCACCCAAAGTTGCGTCAAGCGATACCGTGACGCTCAAATCAAAACGGTCGTTTGAATACTGGCATAGTGGGAGCTGAACGTGCCGCGTCTAGGCGGAGGGAATCATTTGATGCAATGGGTATGGATCATCGTAGGGGCTTTTGCCGGCATCGTGTTTGCGGACATGGGGCGGGAGACGCTTGGGCTATGCCTCGGCGGCGCGCTCGGTTATCTGCTGGCGCAAAACCGCCAAAACAAAAAACAGCTTGAGGAACAGGCGGCCACGATTGCGCGGCTGGATCCTCGGGTAATCGAAACGCCCGCAGCACCGGCGCAGCCGGCCGAGTCATCGTGGAGCAAAACCACCGATCAGGCATCGCGCGCCGATGCTCGCACCTCCCTCAGCCAGGCACGCGAGGATGAATCCGCCGGGATCGAGGCGTCAGCTCCCGCCGCCCCCACCGCACCACCCGAACCCAACCTTTTCCAGAAGATGCTGGAGGCCGCCAGAGTCTGGCTGACCACCGGCAACGTGCCGGTCAAGCTGGGCGTAGTGGTGTCCTTTTTTGGCGTTTCGTTTCTGCTGAAGTACGCGGTCGACCAGCAGATGCTGGCCGTTCCCATCGAGGTGCGTTACGCGGGTGTCGCCGCCGCCGCATTCGCCATACTGGGCATCGGCTGGCATCTGCGTCAGCGCCTTCGCGTCTACGCCCTGAGCCTGCTGGGCGGCGGCATCGGCGTGCTGTTCCTGACCATCTTTGCCGCCTTCCGGTTGCACCCCCTCCTGCCCGCGCCGCTGGCGTTTGCCCTGCTGGTGGGCCTCACCGCGGCCGCCGGCGTACTGGCCGTTGCCCTCGACGCCCGAGGGCTGGCGATTCTGGGCATTGCCGGCGGGTTTCTGGCGCCGGTCCTGATCTCTACCGGCGCCGGCAACCATGTCGCGCTGTTTTCGTATTACCTGGTGCTGAACGCCGCCGTGCTTGGGGTCGCCTGGTACAAGTCCTGGCGCGTCCTTAATCTCCTGGGCTTCTTCTTTACCTTCGGCGTTGCCGCGGCATGGGGCGTCCGTTCCTACGAGCCCGCGCTGCTGACCAGCACCCAACCGTTCCTGGTCGCGTTTTTCCTTTTTTACCAGGGCATTGCCGTGCTGTTTGCTCTCCGTCAGCCGCCCAAACTGCGGGGCCTGGTGGACGGCACGCTGGTTTTCGGTACGCCGGTCATCGCATTTGCGATGCAGGCTGAGATGGTCCGGCATACCGAATACGGCCTCGCCATCTCAGCACTCCTGACAGCGCTGTTTTACGTGCTGGCTGCAATCGGCCTGAAACGATCTGGGTACGCCAGCCTGCGGCTCTTGACCGAGTCGTTCAGCGCTCTGGCCATCGCATTTGCCACGATCGCCATTCCGCTAGCCCTGGGCGATCGCTGGACCGCCGCCGCCTGGGCCCTCGAGGGTGCAGCCCTCGTGTGGGTGGGTGTGCGGCAGGACGGCCTGCTGGCGCGGATCAGCGGGACGCTCCTGCTGTTCGCCGGTGGCGCGGTCTTTCTGGATGAAGGCTGGTTGCGGGATGCCGGCATGCCGGTGCTCAACGGGAACTACCTGAGGGCTGTGCTGATTGCCGGCGCAGCGCTGTTTGCGGCTCGCTATCTGACCAATGATCCCAAACCCCGGCGCTGGCAGAGCCTGCTGGCGATTCCGCTCCTACTCTGGGGGCTGGCCTTTTGGGGCGGCGGCGGCCTCGCGGAGATCCTGGACCATGGACCCAGAGGGTTTCGGCGCCACCTGATCCTGGGATTCCTGGCGCTCAGTGCCTGGGCCCTGGCGCGTTTAGCCACCCGCCTGGACTGGTCCGCGGCCCGCTTTGCGTCTCTGGTCTACCTGCCGCTGCTGGCACCGACTGCGCTGCTTTACCTGCTGGACGGAAGCCACTTTTTTGTGGGTCTTGGCCTGCTGGCCTGGCCAGTGGCGATCGCCGCGCATTTTGCGGTCCTGCAGCCCTTTTCAGCGGCAGCGAGCACTGCAGGCCGGATCCTCGTGCGGCTGTGGCACGGCCTCGGGCTGCTGCTCTTCGGGTTGGTTCTGCTGATCGACGTGGTCATGCGCATGGAGCAAGCCGACTTTGGCATGCTCTGGTCTTGGAGTGCCGGGCTGGCGGCGGTGCTCGCCCTGGTGGGTCTGACGGTGGCGCTCAGCACACCCTCATGGCTGAAGATCGAGCGTTGGTTCTCTCCCGGTATCAAGCATTGGCCTTTTAGCCGGTTCGGCGGCAGCTACCTGATCGCCGCCAGCGTGTTGAGCCTGGGCGTGCTGCTGGTACTGGGGCTTCTCAGCCTGGAGATGCCGGGTGATCCAGCACCCCTGCCGTTTGTGCCGCTGCTGAACCCGCTGGATCTGCTGACGTTGGCCGGCCTGCTCACCGCCTTCAGGCTGTTGATCACTTTCCGGCAAAACGGTGGGTGGCTCAGCGAGCCGCAGCGCTGGCGTATCGCGTTTACGACGATGGCGATCACCGCGTTTCTGTTCAGTACCTTGGCCATCGTGCGCAGCGTTTTCCATCTGTTCGACCTAACCTGGAACGCCGCTGCGCTCCTGAACGCGGTTCAGGTCCAGGCAGCGCTGTCGGTCTATTGGGCTTCGCTCGGCTTTGGCGCCATGTTGTGGGGAGCAAAAATGGGCAAACGCTGGACCTGGCTCATCGGAACCGGCTTGATGGCGCTGGTGGTGCTCAAGCTGTTTGTAGTCGACCTCGGCAACACCGGTACCGTCGCCAGAATCGTCTCTTTCCTCGCCGTCGGAGGACTCCTCCTGGTGGTAGGCTACCTGGCGCCCGCGCCGCCGCGCGAGGCCCTGAAGCCAGCCGAGGAAGCCCCGAGCGCATGAACTGCCTGACAACCAAGAAACGTCGAAGGGTCTGGCCTGCCATCGCTGTCGCCGTGCTGTTTTCCGGCCTCTGTCAGGGCCAGCCAACCGAGACGCCGACCTCGGACGCCTATGCATGGGGGTTTCCCCTCGAGCTTGACGGCGATGCGAGCTTTTACACCGTCGAACTGCCGCTGCTGGTCAACCGTTCCGTGGCGGACAGCGAGCTGCGGGATGCCGGTGTGTACAATCGGGCGGGCCTCCCGGTCCCGCGGGTTTTTCAGGTGGCTCAGGACACCACGTCAGCGTCTGAGCAGCGTGCCGCCCTAATAGCCTTGGCCCTTTACGAGCAGACCGACACTTCGCCCGACGACCTTCGGCTGCGGCTCGAACGCAACGGCGACGGGACCCTGCTGGAGCTCAACGCAGGCCAAACCGGTGCCGACGAACCTACGGAGCGTCTCGATGCTTATCTCCTGGATGCCCGTGACCTGGATCGCTGGCCGCAGGCCATCGAGCTTGCATGGCCCGAAGATCTGGCGGGTTTTATCGGCCGCATCACCATCGAAGGCAGCAACAACCTCGAGGACTGGCGCCCGCTGGGCGCCGGCGCCGTTGCGGACCTCCGGGAAAGCGGTACCCACGTGCTGCAGAACCGCATCCCGCTCGACGGCGGCAAGCAGGCATTTCTCCGCCTGAGCTGGCGGGACCTGCCCGATGGCTGGCGCCTGATCGGCAGCACCGCAATCGTTTCAGACGACAGCACCAGCCCGGTCCGACGGTACACCGAGATTGATTCTGCGGGTCACGATGACGAAGATGGCGGCTACCTCTTCGACCTGGGAGGCGCCCCCACCATCGATCGCGTGCGGCTGGATCTGCCGCAGGCGAACACCATCGTCAACGCTCGAATCTACTACTGGCAGGACCGCCGCCAGCGCTGGGTGCAGGTCGCCGCCGGGCCCCACTACCGGCTCGGCCGCGGCGATGCGTCGGTGACCAATCCGCCGGCACGCGTCAACCGGCTCCGCGCGCGTCACTTCAAGGTGCTGATCGAGCGCGGAAACCCGGGCGGACCACCGAGGCTGGCGCTGGGGTGGCGTCCCGACCAGCTGACGTTTCTTGCTCAGGGCGAGCCGCCTTTTGTGCTGGTGGCGGGGCGAGCCGAAGATGAACGGGCGCAGTTTCCGCTGGAACGCCTTTATGGAGACAACGCGATCCTTGGGCTGGCCGCGGATGGGCCAACCGCGGCCGCGCGGCTTGGGGAGCGCTATGCGCTGGGCGGCCCCACCGACCTTAGGGAGACAAGAGTGATCAGCTGGCGGCGCTGGGCGCTGTGGGCAGCGCTGATCGTTGGCGTTTTGCTGGTGCTCTGGATGGCGGTACGCGTCCTGCGGGACGGTTAGCCGGTGAGCTCAGCGGTAGACCCGTGCGGCGCGCTGGGGCGGCGCCTTACGCCCCGCCAAACTCGCCGATCACCTGCTTACCGAGGGACATCATGTGAACCTCATCGGGCCCGTCAGCCAGCCGACAGGTCCGGGCGTAGGTGAAGGCCTCGGCCATAAAGTAGTCTTCCGACAGCCCGCCGGCGCCGTGGATTTGCATCGCGCGATCCAGCACGCGCTGAGCCATCGCGGGCACGACAATCTTCGCGGCGGCAATCAGGTTTTTAGCCACCTTGTTGCCGGCGCGATCCATCAGGTCTGCGGTCTTGAGGGTCAACAGCCGGGCTTGTTCGATCTCCGCGTAGCTCTGGGCAATGACCTCTCGAATCGACTGATGCTGCGCCAGCTGCTTGCCAAACGTGGACCGGCTGACGGAACGTTGGCAGGCCAGCTCCAGCGCTCTCTGCGCGCACCCGATCAGTCGCATGCAGTGGTGAATCCGGCCGGGGCCGAGCCGCCCCTGAGCGATTTCGAAGCCCCGCCCGGGCCCCAGCAGCATATTCTCTGCCGGTACGGTCACGTCTTCGAACAGCACCTCAGCGTGACCGATGGGCGCATCGTCGAAGCCCAGCGCGGTGCAGGCCCGCACGAGCTTGACGCCCGGCGTATCCGCAGGCACCAGGATCATCGACTGCTGCTGATGTCGGCTTGGGTTGTCCGGATCGTTTTTCCCCATCAGGATCAAGATCCGGCAGGACTCCCGCATGGCGCCGGTGATATACCACTTGCGGCCGTTGATCACGTAGTCGTTCCCACGCGGCTCGATCAGGCACTCGATGTTGGTGGCGTCCGATGAGGCGACGGCCGGCTCGGTCATGGCAAACGCCGAGCGGATTTCCCCGGCCAGCAGCGGCGCCAGCCAGCGGTCGCGCTGCGCGGGCGTGCCGTACATCATGAGCACCTCCATGTTCCCGGTGTCCGGCGCGCTGCAGTTGAAAACTTCGGAGCTCCAAAGCACCCGCCCCATCACCTCAGCGAGCGGGGCATACTCAGCGTTGCTTAAGCCCAGGCCGCCAAACTGCCGGTGCGACTCGGGAATAAACAGATTCCACAGGCCGAGCTCGCGAGCCTTGACCTTCAGCTCCTCAATGACGGGCGGATTGGCCCAGGGATTGGCGGCCCCGTGCAGCTCGTCCCGATAACGCTGCTCAGCCGGGTACACAAAGTCGGCCATAAAGTCTTCGAGCTGCTGCAGCAGCTGTTTCACCTGATCGGAGTATTCAAAGTTCACGGACAGTTCCTGGGGTTAAACAGTGATGTTTGGGTAGCGTTCGGGCCACGTTCGGCGCGCAGCGACAGCGTCGTAGGTTACGGTAATCCCGCGAAGCTTTATAGCCTGTGGGGTGCATCGGCGTGGGGCCGGCTGCGCATTCGCTCGGCTCACTGGCATCAGGCGTTGGTGATGGCGTCCAGCCGCCCGGGCTGGTCCAAATGCGGCACATGATTGAAGCTGGTTACATAGGTGGTATGGGGATTGAAGTAGAGGTGGTTGACCGCCGTGTTTTTACTCTGGATCTGGAGCCCGATCAGCGTATCGATCCCGAAACCCATAATCTCTTTCATGATGATGGAAATCGGCCCACCGGAGGTGACAACCAGTACCCGCCGTTTTGCATCACCGGCAAGGATTGAACGGTAGGCCTGAGCAACCCTCGCACAAAAATCGGCCAGCGACTCGTCCATCCCGCCCGGCAGCGCCTCCTTCGCCCACGCGTGCATCGCCAGCCTGAAGGTCGAAAAGATCCCTTTGATATCGCGCGGATCCGGTGCGGGGTGACCGGGGTTAGCAGCGAGGTAAGCCTGGATGAGGCGCTGAAACTCAAACTCGTTGAGGCCGGTGTCTCGTTGCTGCGCGGCCGGCAGCGCCAGCGCCGCAGCGATCCCGTCGAGGGTCTGCTGATGACGATGCTGGCCGCCGACCACCACCTCGTCGAACGCGATATCACGCTCGGCGAAGTACTCACCCAGCCAGCGCGATTGCTGATGGCCAAGCTCGGAGAGCTGGTCGTAGTTTTCCGCGCCCAGCGACGCCTGGCCGTGACGGACCAGATAGATTTCACCCATGAGGAACCTGCGGAATTAACAGCGCCGCGATTTTAGCAGCCCGCCGCAACGCGCGTCGCGGCGGGTTTTTCGAGCCATACCTCAACCGACTTGAACGCTGGGGTTCTGCTGCGGGGATCAACCTGAATGCCGGTGAGACGATTGGCCTCAGGAAAGTAGGCCAGCAGATTGCCCGCCGGCAGCTCAAAGGCAAATACCTGGAGATCTTCCATCACGCCGTGATCTGACCGGAGCGTAACCCGATCACCCGCTTGGAGCCCGTGGTTGGCAATATCTTGCTCGGCCATGAGCACACACCACCGATGCGGGATGTTGCGATAGCTGTCATGCTCCTGATAGATCATGGTGTTGAACTGACCTTCGCTGCGCACCGTGGCAAGACGAAACCGGCCGCTGTCGGGGGTTGGGTCCAGCGAAGTCAGCTGCGGAAAACGCGCTTTGCCGTCTGCGGTCTTAAACTCAGGCCGGTGAAGCAGCCTGTTCCGCACGTGGAATTCTTTCCTGGCGACGTCGATGTCCTTCAGGTCCTCCAGTCCGGGGACAATCTCCGCGATCGCCTCTCGAAGCAAGCGATGCCGAGCGAACGCCGCAAAATCCAACGGACTGTCCGGGAGTGCCCGCTGGGCCAGCTCGGACAGGATCGCCACCTCAGGCCGGACGTCGGGTAGCCGACGGATTCCGCCATCGCTCAACCGGACAAAGTTGAACATCGATTCCTGGGTGGTGGGTTGCCACTCCTCGTCCCTGGCGGTGACTGGCAAGACCAGCAGTTCCGCACCGTCTGTCGCCTCCACGTGGCTGGTGTTGAGGGTCGTGGTCAGGCTGATCCGGCAGCCGGTGCGCTCGAGCGCCCGGGTGATCCACGCGCGGTCCGGACTGGCGCCAAACAGGTTGCCTCCCATCAGCACCGCACAATCCATCAGCCCGTCATGCGCCGCCTGCAGCGCCTCGACCGTATCCATCCCCCGGGCTGTCGGTAGCTTCAGGCCCAGCGTGCTCGCCATCCGCTGTTCGATCTCCGCCGACAAAACCGGCTTGACGCCGATGGTGCCGATACCCTGCACGTTGGAATGGCCGCGCAGCGGCAGTAGCCCGGCACCCGGGCGCCCCACCATGCCCCGCAGCAGCGCCAGTGCGGCGATCGCCTCAACATTTTCCACGCCGTGCAGATGGTGTGTCACCCCCATACCCCAGGCGAAAACCGCGCTGTCGGCATTGGCGTAGGCCAGCGCCACCGCGTCCAGAGCTTCTTTGCTGACCCCACACCGGTGCAGCAAGGTCGGAAAATCGAGCGATTCGAGCTCCGCCAGGTAGCGTTCGCTGCCCGTCGTGTGGCGCCGCAGGAATTCACTCTCCGCGACCTGGAGATCCAGTACGCGCTTCGCCAGCGCCTGCAGCAGGGCGACGTCCGATCCGATACGCGGCTGCAGGTAGTGGCTGGCGATGTCGCTACCGCCGCTGAGCATGGACCGTGGGCTCTTCGGCAAGGCAAACTTCACCAGCCCCGGCTCCAGCGCAGGGTTGATCATAATCACCTGACCACCGCGATCGCGGCAGGCCTTGAGCTTGTGAATAAACCGAGGATGGTTGGAGGCCGGATTAGCTCCGATAACAAAAATGAGGTCACAGCGATCCAGGTCGTCCAGCTCCACCGTGGCGGTTCCTGTACCGATGGTCGAACGCAGGCCGACGCCGGTTGCCTGGTGGCAGTAGTAGGAGCAGTTGGTCACGTTATTGGTACCAAACGCCCTGGCGAACAGCTGAAACAGAAATCCCGCCTCGTTAGAGGAACGACCGGAGGCGTAGAAGAAGCTCCGTTCAGGCGGACAGGCCCTGAGCCGATCTGCGGCCAGCGCCAGCGCGCGTTCCCAGTCTACGATCGTGAATCGGTTGTCCCCGGCACCCTTGTGGATCGGCTTGCCCAGTCGCCCGAGGTGCTCCAGCTGCTTGGCGGTCAGCTCGCGCAGCTGGGAGATCGAATGGCGATGAAAGATCTCATCGGGGATTGCCGGCTGTACGTCGGTCGACTGCGCCTGCACGCTCTTATTGCAGACGGCCGGATATTCCCCCTGTTCGTTGGTCATGCCGCCGAGCTGGCCACCCATACCGTAGCCGCACGCTTTGCAGGCGTTATTGGAGCGCAGCGCTTTTGCGGCCCGACCAAGCCCCATGCGTCGAACAGTTTTTAGCGTGTACAGCACCTTGGCGGCGCCGCCCCCGACCGGGCGTTGGGGCATGCTGTGGTACCCAGGTTTGGCCTGGCTGGCATCATAGCAAGCTGGACCGCGGGGCCGTGGCGGCCTACGCCACGCGGTTCATCTCCAGACCGGCGACAAACGCCTCGATCGCGGTGATCAGCTGGTCCGCCAACGCCTGCATCGACGCTTCGCTGGCCCAGGCGCTGTGTGGGGTCACCAACACGTTGTCCAGATGACACAGACGCATCAGCGGATCGTCCACTGGCGGCGGCTCCTGCGCTGAAACGTCGATACCGGCACCACCGATCTCGCCGGTCACCAGCGCCGTCTCCAGCGCCTGCGTGTCGACCAGTGCGCCCCGGGCCGTATTGATCAGCAGCGCCTCCGGTTTCATTTGTCGCAGCGTTTGACGATTGATCAGGTTCCGACTGGCGTCAGTCAGGGGGCAATTCAGGCTCACCACGTCCGCCCGGATCAGCAGCTCGTCCAGGCTGACCACCGACAGATCGGGGAGGTCCCGACCGCTGAGGCTGTGATGGAGCACGTTTATACCGAGTGCGCCGGCCAGCGTGCCGAGCGCTCGGGCGATGCTCCCAGTTCCGATAATCCCGAGCGTACTACCGGCCAGATCCATGATCGGGCGATCGAAAAAGCAGAACTGGCGACTGCGTTGCCAGTCACCCTCACGAACCCGCCGCTGGTAAGCCGGCAGGCGCCGGCGCAACGACAGCAGCAAGGCCAGAATGTGCTCCGGGACCGACGTGGTTGCGTAGTCGCGCACGTTGCAAACCGCCACCCCCTGGGCTTTGCAGGCACCCAGGTCAACCATATCGGTGCCGGTGGCCGCGACGGCGACGAGCTTCAGCGCGCTGGTTTGCCGCAGCAGATCCCGGGTGATTGGCACTTTGTTGGTGATGACGATCGACGCTGTGCGGGCTCGGGCCGCTGCCTCCTCGGTTGTGGAGGCGTCATATTCGTGCCATTGATGGGAAAAAGCCGGCGCCCGCAGCTGCACACCCGGCCCCAGCGTGGCTCGGTCGAGAAACACGATTGATTCGTTGTCGGCCATGGCGCCAATGTAACTGATCAGCCGAAGCGGGAACACGCCCCGGGAATGTCGCGCACCGCCACAAAAATGCCACCTGACCCGCGCTCGCAGGCGCTACAGTAGCTCGCGCTCAACAACAACAAAAAGGAGACAAACCCATGGCGATGATTCCGATGCTGCTGGCGGTTGCGCTGCTGCTGCCGGTGGCCAAGCCGGCAGCTTCGCTGGAAGAAGAAGCATTCACGCAAGCGGTTGCGCGCGTGCTGGCGAAACATGAGACGAGCGGCAGCTTGACGGTTTACGACGAACAGCAGCAGCTCTTCCTGCGGAGTGACCCGGCCAAAAGTCGCACCCCCGAAATTCCGGCGTCCACGTTCAAAATTCCCAATTCGCTGATCGCCCTGCAGACCGGTGTGATCACTGCCCCGGATGAGGTGATCCCGTGGGACGGGGTTGAGCGCCAGATCAAGAGCTGGAATCAGGATCAGACGCTGGCTTCGGCCGTGCGGTACTCCACCGTATGGGTTTTCCAAGGTGTCGCTCGCGCGGTCGGCCGCTCGGCGATGCAGCGATTTCTCGACCAGCTCGGCTATGGCAACGGCCAGATTGGCGATGTGATCGATCGCTTCTGGCTGGACGGCTCGCTGAAGGTCAAGCCCCAGGAGCAGATCGAGTTTCTGCGCCGCCTCTACCACCATCAGCTGCCGTTCGAAAAACGCCATATGACGGCCGTGCAGGACATGATTGTCCGCAAGCAGGAAGACGGCTATCGGCTGTCAGGCAAAACCGGTTGGGCAATCCAGGGCGATCCCGACCGCGGCTGGTTCGTCGGCTATCTGGAGCGGCAGCGCCGGGTCTGGTTTTTTGCCCTGCTGGTGGACATCCACAGCGACGGCCGCGGCCGCGACCGCCAAGGCATCACCGAAGAGATTCTTCGTGAACTTGAGCTGATCCAACCCTGACGTCGGTGGGTTTGCGGTTCGCGTGGGGTCGGTCAGCCGGCGCTGCGCGGGGCGTCGGGTGCGAGCAGGCTGAGGCCCGCCGCGACCCGACGGGTGAGCCACCGGCTCGGGCGATAGCGCGGGTCACCGGTCTCCTGCAGCAGATTACGGAGCACGGTCAGGATACGATCCGGCCCGACCTGATCGCCGAACGCCAGCGGGCCAAACGGGTAACCCAGACCGAGCTTCACCGCCTTATCCAGGTCGGACGGCGTGGCGATCCGCTGCTGCACCAGCTCACAGCCGATATTTACGATCGTGGCCAGCGTCCGCTGCAGGACAAAGCCCGGGCTGTCGTTGATCACCGTCACCGGTTTGCCGCCGGAGGCCAGAAGACCATACGCGGCGTCTCGCACGGCGGGATCGGTACTGACCGTGAGCATCAGCGTCAGGCGATCCGGGTCCGCCATCAGCGTGTCAACGGCGACACAGCGGGCCAGATCCAGCCCCAGCATTGACGCCGAGCTCGTGGCGTCTCTGCCCAGGGGCCTCAGCACGCACAGCTCCGCATCATCGGGCTGCGCGACCCGTTCCGCACCAGCTTTTGCCAGCAGGCTGGCCAGCGGGTCCGCTGAGTCGTTGGGCGGTTCGATCCACACGCGGGTCAGCGTCACCGGCGGCGCGGTGCGTTCTTCCGGGAACTCCTGCCGACCTTCCGGGTAGCGGTAAAAGCCGGCGCCGGTCTTGCGCCCGAATAGCCCGGCGGCCGCCCGAGGCGCCGTGCTGGCCGAGGGCCGGAAGCGAGGCTCGTGGAAAAACTGCTCATAGACTGACGTCATGACCTTGCCGGATACGTCCAGTCCGGTCAGGTCGAGCAGCTCAAACGGACCCAGCCTGAAGCCGCCGGCCTCCCGCATCACCCGGTCCACATCGACCACGTCAGCGACTCCCTCGTCGACGATCCTGAGCCCCTCAGTGATGAGACCGCGGCCCGCATGATTGACGATGAATCCCGGCCGATCCGCCGCCACCACCGGCTGGTGGCCCGTTTGTCCTACCCAGCGACACAGCGTGTCCACCACCTGCGGATCGGTGTGAACGCCCGGTATCACCTCAACCACCTTCATGAGCGGGACCGGATTAAAAAAGTGCAGGCCGGCAAACCGTTCCGGCCGCTCGCAGCGGGCCGCAATTTCGGAGATCTGGAGCGACGAGGTGTTGGACGCCAGCACCGTTTCCGGCCCGCACAGCGCTTCCAGCGAGGCGAAAAGCGATTGTTTGATGTCGAGGTCTTCAACCACCGCCTCAACGAGCAGTTCACAGCCCGCAAGACTGGCCAGCTCGTCCACCACGCTGACCCGCTCGCTGGCGGCGTCAGCCTCCGCGGGGTCCAGGCGGCCTTTTTCGGCCAGCCGGGCGAAGCGCCCAGCCACGCCGAAACGCGCTTTCTCAGCGGCGCCTTCGAAGGTATCAAAGAGTCGCACGGCGCTGCCGGCGGCCGCGAAAAGCTGGGCGATGCCCGCGCCCATAACGCCAGCGCCGACCACCCCAACGACCTTCGGCTGACTCATGCCGTCAGCTCCTCTTCGGGGGCGGCTGCAACGGCCAGGGCATCAATCTTAGGCTTGAGGTCCGCCCATAGATCGTCGACCGCCTCACAACCGACACTGATCCTCACGAGCGAATCGGAAATCCCCGCCGCCAGGCGCTGCGCCTGAGTCATGCCGGCATGTGATGTTTCGGCCGGGCGGGTGATCAGCGTCTCCACACCACCGAGGCTCGGGGCAAAAGCCATCACCTCAAGATCTCTGAGCTGCTGATCGATGGCAGCGCCGGTGGCCCGCAGCTCCATGCTCATCATGCCGCCGAAACCTTCCAGCAGCTCCGCCGCCCGGCCGTGGTCAGGATGTGACGGGAGCCCCGGGTAGTGAACCTGAGACACCGCAGGGTGGGCCTCAAGCCGCTCAGCCAGCGCGAGCGCGGAGCGGTTTTGCTGCGCCACGCGCAGCGTCAGCGTTTTGATCCCCCGGTGCAGCAGAAAACACGCGTGTGGATCCAGACAGCCGCCCAGGTGGTTGAGCTTGCGCTGAATCTTTTCCACCAGCGGTGCGTTGCCGGCCAGCGCGCCGGCCACAATGTCGGAATGGCCGTTCAGATACTTCGTCGCGCTGTGCAGCACCAGATCAAAGCCGAGGGCGAGCGGCAGTAAATTGACCGGCGAGGCAAAGGTGCTGTCGATCATCGACAGCAACGAGTGCTGCCGGGCAAAACTTGCTAGCGCGTGGAGATCTCCGATCCGAACCAACGGGTTGGTAATCGCCTCGGCATAAACCACCCGGGTATTGGGCTGGACGAGATCAGCCCAGGTCTCGGGCTTTGCCGCGTCGATGTACGTCACCTCGACACCCAGCTGCGGGAGGTCTTCGGTCAAGAAATCCTGCGTGCCGCCGTACAGTGAATCCTGCGCCAGCAGGTGGTCGCCGGCGCCGAGGACGGTCAGCAGGCTTGTGGTGATCGCCGCCATGCCGCTGGCCGCAACCAGGCCGGCTTCAGCCCCTTCCAGCGCCGCAATTTTGGCATGCAGTGAATCGTGATTCGGGGTGTTGTTCAGGCGGATATAGCCCAGGTCGTGATAACCCGAACCCGGCGTGGATTCGAACGTCGCCGATTGGAAGATGGGCAGGCTGACGGCGCCGGCGATCCGGGGACGGATCTCGCCAGCGTGGATCGCTGCGGTGGGCAGCTCGCGTTGTTTTTTCATGCCGGCATGCTAACCGGATTGACGCCGCCTTTCGAGCGCGGGTGGCCGCTGCAGCGCCGGTCGACGGCGCCGCTAGCCGGCGGGCTGGCTCCAGAAGATGACTTCCACCGCGCGCCGCTGAACCAGGCAGCGGTCACCGTCCATGACGTATTGATCTTGATACTCAGCAACCAGGTCGATGCTGCCTTCTGGCCTCGCGCCCGCCGACCCGCGAGCGCCGCCGGTCAGCATGAGATAGATCAGACCCTCCGCTGTGTCCGGCCCGGTGACGTCGAGCTGAACCACGTTGATGAAATGGCGGCTTGCCCGCTCGGCAAAACGCTTCTCCATCGCCGCCGTGATCGCGACTCGACCCTTGAGCGGTTTTTGGAGGGCAAACTCCGCGTCCTCGGTGAACAGCGCCCCATAAGCCTCGGCGTTGCCCCGGTCCCGATGGAATTGATAATCCTGGTTGGTGCGAGTGCAGGCGTCGACGATCGCCTGCTGTCGCTGCGGGCTGACGGCCGCATGGTGATCAGCCAACGCCGATCCTGCGACCAACAACAGGAGCAGCCCTAGCGTGGGCCTGGCCCCTGGCTTCACGCAGCGGCCTCAACCGCCACGTTGAGCTGCTTAAGGATTCCCTGCGCGGCGGTCCTGCCGCCTGCCACGGCGGTCACCACCAGGTCAGCTCCGAGCACCATATCGCCACCCGAAAAAACCTGGGGATTGCTCGTCTGCCCACCGCCGCCCGTACCGTTGACGACGATTCGCCCGTCCTGACTGGTGCGCACGCCAAGCTGCGTGATCCAGTCCGGAACGCTCGGGCGATACCCGAAGGCAACCAGCACCGCGTCAGCCTCAATCACCGTTTCGCTGCCCTCGATCGGTACGGGCACCAGTCGGGAGCCGTTCGCGTCGGGCTTCAGCTCGGTGCGCTCAATCTTAAGCCCGGTCACCTGGCCGTCCCCAGACTGGATCTCCAGCGGGTTGGCCTGAAACTGAAACTGCACACCCTCCGACATCGCCAGATCCACCTCACGCTGCGAACCCGGCATGTTGCTGCGGTCGCGCCGATACACGCAGGTGACGCTGCTGGCGCCCTGGCGGATGGAGGTTCGGACGCAGTCCATCGCCGTGTCGCCGCCACCGAGCACGACCACCCGCTTGCCCGCCAGGTCGATGTGCGGATAGTGGTCCATGCCAAGATCGTAAAGATGGTTGGTTTGGCCGATCAAAAAACTGAGCGCAGGGACTACACCCTTAGCGTCAGCCCCTGGCAGCTTGCCGGTGACCGCGGTGTAGGTACCCATCCCGAGAAACAGCGCATCGTGGCGCCGCAGCAGCTCATCGGCCGTGACGTCAGTCCCTACGTTGGTGTTGAGCTTGAATTCGATGCCCATACCCTCGAACACCTCGCGGCGGCGACGCACCACCCCCAGCTCCAGCTTGAACTCGGGGATGCCAAAGCTCAGCAGGCCGCCAACCTCCGGATAGCGATCGTAAACCGTCGCCGCCACGCCGTTCCGGACCAGCACGTCAGCACACGCCAGGCCGGCCGGCCCGGCGCCGACAATCCCCACGCTGTAGCCGGTCTTGCGCACATGGCTCAAATCCGGACGCCAGCCCCGCTCGAACGCGGTGTCCACCAGGTACTTTTCCACCGCACCGATCGTGACGGCGCCGAAGCCCGTATGAAGCGTGCAGGCGCCTTCACACAGGCGATCCTGCGGGCAGATCCGTCCGCACATCTCCGGCAGGCTGTTGGTCTCGTGGGCGAGCTCAGCGGCCTCCTCGATACGGCCTTCCGCGACCAGCTGCAGCCAGTCGGGGATGTAGTTGTGCACCGGGCACTTCCACTCGCAGTATGGGTTACCGCAGTCCAGGCAGCGATCGCTCTGCTCGCTTGCAGCCACCGGATCAAACGGCTCGTAAATCTCCCGAAACTCGGCCTGCCGGATCTTCACCGGCAGCACGTCGGGGCCGGAGCGGCTGACGTTGAGAAACTGAAAGTTTTTGTCGCTCATCCTTTCACCAGTCTGACCGGCACCGCCTCGGGCTGACGCGCAGCAGCCGCTCCGGCGTTGCGTGGTTCGATTACCTTAAACGACAGCAGGAACTGGTCGAAATGCTCAAGAATCCTACGGCCCCAGGCGCTCTGCGTCAGGTCGAAGTGGCGCTGAATCAGGCGCCGCAGCTCGTCCTTCCGGCTTTCGTCTTCCAGGCTATCGAGCGCTACGGCGTCGACAAACTCGGGGTTGAGATTGTGCTCGAGGCGATCGTTGCGATCGAGCACGTAGGCGCGGCCGCCGGTCATGCCGGCCGCGAAGTTGGGGCCGGCGCTGCCGAGCACCACCACGGTGCCTCCCGTCATGTACTCGCAGCCGTGATGACCGATCCCCTCGACCACCGCCACCGCGCCGGAGTTTCGAACCCCGAATCGCTCGCCTGCCTGGCCAGCGGCGAACAGCTCACCGCCGGTCGCGCCATAGAGGCAGGTGTTGCCGACAATCGTGGAGCGCCGGGCCGACAGATTCGGCGTCACCGGCGGCTTGATCACGATGCGGCCACCGTGCATCCCTTTGCCGACGTAGTCGTTGGAATCTCCGAGCAGCTCGAACTCCATGCCCGGCATAGACCAGGCGCCAAACGACTGGCCGGCAGAGCCTTCGAAGGCAAACCGATAGCGCGCCTGCTGGCGCTTGCGGTCAGCGGCAATCCAGCCCGACAGGCTGGCGCCGATGGCGCGGTCGAAATTGCGAACCTTGATGGGACCCTGCACGTCGGACCCATGGCCCGGACCACCCGCCTTTGCAAGTTTCAGGACTTCCTGATTGATCAAACCCTTGTCGTGCGTCGGGTTGCTGTCCTCCACGCAATACGGCGGGTACTTGTTGCGAGCCTGAGCCGCCCGCAGGACCGCGCCCAGGTCCACCTGCCGCTGCTTGGGCGTATCGCCCTGGCGCTGCACAAACAGATCGCTGCGGCCAATGATGTCCTGCAGGCGCAGGAAACCCATGCGGGCGAGCTCCTCGCGCACCTCCTGCGCAACAAAGCTAAAGTAGCGGGACACCTTCTCGACATCGCCCTCGAAGTGTTTCGTTCGAAGCACGTTGTCTTGAGTCGCCACACCCGTCGCGCAGTTGTTCAGGTGGCAGATCCTCAGATACTTGCAGCCCATGGCGATCATCGGAGCGGTACCAAAACCGAAGCTCTCCGCGCCGAGCATCGCGGCCTTGACCACGTCCAGCCCGGTCTTCAGACCACCGTCCACCTGCAGACGCACCTTGTGACGGAGCTCGTTGGTGACCAGCGCCTCGTGGGCTTCAGCAAGACCAACCTCCCAAGGAATGCCCGCGTATTTCAATGAGGTCAGCGGGCTGGCGCCGGTGCCGCCGTCATGGCCGGCGATGGTGATCAGGTCAGCGTACGCCTTGGCTACGCCCACCGCGATGGTGCCCACACCGGGTGACGACACCAGCTTCACCGACACCAGGGCTCGCGGATTGACCTGTTTCAAATCGAAAATGAGCTGGGCCAGATCTTCGATGGAATAGATGTCGTGATGTGGCGGCGGCGAAATCAGCGTGACCCCAGGCTTGGAGTAGCGCAGCGCCGCAATCTCCGGGGTGACCTTGTTGCCCGGCAGCTGACCGCCCTCACCGGGCTTTGCGCCTTGCGCCACCTTGATCTGCAGTACGTCAGCGTCGATCAGGTAGGGTGCGGTGACGCCGAAACGTCCGGACGCGACCTGCTTGATCCGGGAACGGCGTTCGCCGCCGTAACGCTGCGGATCTTCGCCGCCCTCACCGGAGTTCGAACGACCGCCGAGCCGGTTCATGGCGCGGGCCAGCGTTTCGTGTGCTTCCGGCGACAGCGCGCCAATCGACATGGCCGCCGAGTCGAACCGTTTCAGGATGTTGGAGGCTTCCTCCACCTCGTCCAGCTCGCAGGGTTCGGTGTGCGGACGAAGCTCCAGCAGATCTCGCAACGCGGCGATGGGACGCTGATTGATCACCTTGCTGAACTCGCGATAGTCGTCCTGTTCGCCGGAGCCCACCGCCTTATGCAGCGTGGTTACCACGTCCGGGTTATAGGCATGAAACTCCGCGCCGTGTACATACCGCAGCAGGCCGCCACGACGCTGACGCTGGCGCGACCAGGCGGCGGTTGCCAGCAGTTCCTGGTCCGCCTTCAGATCCTCGAAGCGAGCACCGCCGATCCGCGTCGGCGCACCCGGGCAGCACAGGTCGACGATACTGCGATCCAGGCCGAGCGCCTCAAACAGCTGGGCGCCGCGGTAGCTCGCGATGGTGGAGATACCCATCTTGCTGAGTATTTTCAGCAGCCCTTTGCGGATGCCGCGCCGATACTGTTTGCGCAGCTGCAGCGGATCACCCTTGAGCCGGCCCTCGGCGTGTAGCTCGTTGAGCACCTGATAGGCGAGATACGGATAGATCGCGGTAGCGCCCAGTCCGATCAGCACCGCAAAGTGATGCGGATCGCGGGCGCTGCCGGTTTCCACCACGATGGCGCAGTCGCAGCGCAGCTTGGCGGCGATCAGCGCCTGGTGCACGGCCCCAACCGCCAGCGGCGCCGGCAGCGGCACGCGCCGCGGGTCGATGTCGCGGTCGGTCAGCACCAGCACCACCACACCGTCGCGAACGGCTTCGACACACTGATCACACAAACGGCGGATGGCGGAGTCCCACTGGGCCTCCCGATCGACGTTCAGCGACAGGCGACGATTGCGGAAGTAGTCCTGATCAAGCTCCAGCAGCTGCTGATACTTGACGTAGTTCAAGACGGGCCAGGGCAGGTGCGCGCGGTGCGCGTGCGTGGTCGTCTCGTGAAAGACGTTGTGGTCGCGACCGATGTTGGTCTGCAGCGACATGGCGCTCGCTTCGCGCAGCGGATCAATCGGCGGGTTGGTGACCTGCGCAAACTGCTGCCGGAAAAAGTCGTAGACGCTGCGAACCTGCCGCGACAGCACGGCTACCGGCGTATCGTCGCCCATCGAACCCACGGCCTCCGCGGAGCTCTCCGCCAGCGGCTTGATAATCTGGTTCTTTTCCTCAAGCGTCAGGCCGAACAGCTTCTCGAAGGTCGGCAGGCGCTCAAAGTCGGTGCGCATGAACCGCTCGGCGGCCGCCATTTCCTGCTCGTCGTTGTTGTTGATCTCGATGACGTTTTCGGTGAGCCATTCGGCGTAGGGATGCCGCGACTTCAGGTTGTCGTCGATCGCGGTGGGCTGCCAGACGCGCTGGGCTCGGATGTCGACAGCCAGCATTTCGCCCGGGCCCAGGCGACCCTTCTCGAGGACGTCCTCCGGCTGGTAATCCCAGACGCCGACCTCCGACGCAATCGTGAGCACGCCGTTTTTGGTCAGCACGTAACGGGCCGGCCGCAGGCCGTTCCGGTCCAGCGCGCAGGTCGCGACCTGGCCATCGGTCATCACAATGCCCGCCGGGCCGTCCCACGGCTCCATGTGAGTGGAGTTGAATTCGAAAAAAGCTCGCAGATCCGGGTCCATGTCCTGGCGGTTTTCCCACGCCGGGGGCATGAGCAGGCGCATGGCCCGGAAAACATCCATACCGCCGGCTAGCAGCACCTCGAGCATGTTGTCCAGCGAGGACGAGTCAGAACCGGACTGGTTGACCAGAAACTCAAAGCTTTCGAGCGCCGGGAGCAGCGGCGTGCGCAGCTTCGCGGCCCGCGTTGCCGCCCAGCTTCGGTTGGCAGCGATGCTGTTGATTTCACCGTTGTGCGCCAGGTATCGAAAGGGCTGCGCATATTTCCAGTTGGGCAGCGTGTTGGTCGAAAAGCGTTGGTGGAAGACACAGATCGCCGACTCGAGACCCGGATCCTTGAGATCGGGGTAGAAGTGCGCCAAACCGTCAGGGCAGATCAGGCCTTTGTAAACCATGACGAGGTTGGACAGGCTGGCCACGTACCAGAACGGATCGGGATCGGGGAAGCGCAGGTTAGCCTCACCAGCACGGTGGCGGGCGACAAACAGCTGTCGCTCGAGATCTTTCGCGTTCCAGCCCGGAGGTGCGTTCACGAACACCTGCTCGATGCGCGGCAGGCAGCGCTGGGCCTGAGGGCCGATGGCGGTCTCGTCGATCGGGACCTCACGCCAGCCGGCAATGCCCAGTGACACCTGCGCCAGCGCCTCTTCCAGCAGCTTCTTGCTGCGGGCGCGAATGTGCGGCTCCGGATGCATGAATACCATCCCCGCCGCAAAATCCTTGCTGAGCCGCAGTCCAGCCTCCTCGCCGACCCGCGCAAGGAACTTTTTCGGAAACTGCATCAGGATGCCGCAGCCGTCGCCCGACAGGCCGTCCGAGGCCACGGCCCCGCGGTGGGTCAGGCAGGCGAGCGCGCTGATGCCGGTCTTGACGATCCAGTGACTGGGCGTGCCGTCGACCTGTGCTATCAGGCCAAATCCGCAGGCGTCGCGTGGGGGGAGCTGTATCGTTTCGATCATAGGTTTTTACTTCTGGCAACCGGTCAATATTGCCTGAAATATGGTGCTATTTGAAGTGCTGAACATGTTACCTTCTGTTCACGAAACCCTGACAAAGGCGCTTGCCGGGGCGGCATACGGCGGGTACCGTGACCCCCTGACATGTTCAACTTAATCGCCATTCGGATCCTCCCGGTGCTGCTCGGAGTGACCGCGCTGGGCTTTGTGCTGATGGTCAGCTTCGGGCCGGACCGGGCCCTCGAACTGGCGGGTCGAAACCCGACCGCCGAAGAAGTGGAGCAGCTGCGCCGGCAGCTTAACGACGATCGGCCCGTCGTCGTTCAGTACGTCTATTATCTCAAAGATCTGTTCACGTTGAATCTCGGGCGCTCGGACAGCACCGGTGAACCGGTCACGAGCATGCTATCGCGCACCATTCCTAACTCGCTCGCGCTGCTGCTGCCGGGCTTCGTGCTGGGTCATCTCCTGGCCCTGCTGCTGGCGAGCGTCGCCGCCCTCAATCGCAACCGCTGGCCCGATCGGCTGATCAACGGCTGCGCCGTGCTCGGGATGAGCATCAGTTTTGTCGTCGTGATGATGGCCTTCCAGGTGCTGTTTGCGTCGCGCTACGGATTCGGCTGGTTCCCCGCGCGGGGCTGGTCGATGGCTTCGCTGGGCCAATGGCTCAGCCATGTCGCGGTGCCGACATTGGTCATCCTGTTTGTGGCCTCTGGTTACAACGTCCGGTTTTACCGCGCGGTGCTCGTCGAAGAGCTCGAGCGAGAACACGTTCGCACCTGCCGCATGCTGGGCTACGCTCGGTGGCGTCTGCTTGCCGTTGCGGTGCTGCCCAACGCTGCGCTGCCGATCGTCACGCGGTTGATGTATTCCATCCCCTCGCTGCTGGTCGGCGGCAGTCTGCTGCTGGAGAGTTACTTTGGCATTCCCGGCGTCGGCAAGATCACCTTCGACGCCATCACCAACGGTGATCAGCCGGTGCTGAAGGCAGTACTCGGCCTGTCGTCGGTCCTGATGGCGATCATTATGGTGGCCACCGACCGCCTGTACCGAGCCATCGACCCCAGGCTGACCGCATGAATTCTGAACCAGCTTTTGCCGTCGACCTGCGCTCGGCTCCACCTTCCCTGTGGCGGCAGGGCCGACTCCTCACCCGCTCGGCGCTGGTCCTGTTGAGCCTCTTTGTGCTGCTCGGCGTATCCACCTGGTTCGGGCTGTGGGGCGACGCCGCCACCACAACCACCGGCCTCCTGCACGGCCCGGCTTCCATGGAACACTGGCTGGGAACCAACGCCATCGGCCAGGACATCGCTGCCAGAGCCTCTGCCGGCGCCGCGACCGCCTTCGAGACCGGCCTGGCCGTTGCGTTGCTGGCCACCGCGCTCGGCGGGGCGCTTGGAATCCTCGCCGGGTACTACCACCGCCGCTGGCCCGACCATCTGGTGTCCTGGCTGCTGGCGGTCCTGGATGCCGTGCCTTTCTACCTACTAGTCGGTGCCCTCGCCTACGCCGCGCAAGGGGCTCCGGGAACGATTGTCCTGGCGCTGACGCTAGCGTTCTGGACCGGCACGGCCAGGCTCGTGCGGGCCGAGACGCTGAAACTGCGGGAAACCGGATTTGTTCTGGCCGCGATGACTCAGGGTGTTGCGGACTGGAAAATCCTGACGCGCCACGTGGCGCCGAACGCCGCACATCTGCTCCTGATTCAGGGCACGATCACGTTTGTCGCGGCGGTTAAGTCGGAGGTGGTGCTGAGTTTCCTTGGGCTGGGAGACGGCCGGGGGATCAGCTGGGGGCAGATGATTGCCGAGTCCAGTCAGGACGTTCTTGCCGGGCACTTCACGGGTTTCGTGGTAGCCTCCGGCTCGCTGATATTGCTGGTTACCGCACTGAATGTGATCACCGATGACCTCCAGGATAGTCTGGATCCACGGTATTCAGGCCTCACCTGAATCGAACACGATGGGACAACGTTTGTGGACCGCACAATAACAAGAACGTACGGCTTGCTGCTGCTGGCCGGTTTGATGAGCTCGCTCGCCGCCTGCGGCAGCCGCGCGCCAAAGCTGGAACCGCCAAGAGTGAAGCTGGTGTCTCTGGTGGTTGAGGATCAGCGCCGCTTTGATGTTGATCTGCGCTTGAGCAATCCTGCCGCTCGCCCGATGACGGTCGATCAGGTGAGACTCGAGCTGACCATCGACGGCGAATCCCTGCCGCCGCTCGCACCGGACTTTACCGGGGTTCTGCCGTCCCTGGGGGAGGAGCTGCTCAGCGTGTCCGGCAGGCTGCCGGCATCGGTCGCGGGTCGGCTCGCGCCGCTGGCGGAGGGCCGCCGAAGCCAGCTGCCGCTCGAGATCAGCGGTGAGGTGCAGCACAGCGGCGGTATGAGCTTCGACGTCGAACAGAACGGATGGCTTAGCGCTACGCCCGGTCGACCCTGGCAGTTTCGATGACCCGCAACGATTTTGATGCCCTGCGCCGATTTGCGATGCACGGGCTCGCGGTCCGTGGCGCTTTTGTCAGTCTCGACGAGACGTGGCAGTCGGTCCGGCTGCGAAACCTGGCGCCGCTGCCCGCCCAGCAGCTGTTGGGGGAAGCGCTGGCCGCCTCCGCCCTCATGGCCAGCCGAATCAAGGTGGACGGCCGGGTCAGCGTGCAGCTCCAGGGCGGTAAAAACCTGAAGCTGCTGATGGCAGAGTGCACCAGCGAAGGCGGCCAGCGAGGCGTGCTGAGCTGCGACGACGGACTCAGCGACGACTGGACGCTGGCCGAAGTTGACCGGGACAGCCTGCTCACAATCACCATCGAAAATGCTCGAAGTGAGCGGTATCAGGGCATTGTTGAACTGAAGGGCGATACGCTGGCCGAGGCGCTGACCGGCTATTTCACTCACTCCGAGCAGCTCGATACGCGCCTCTGGCTGGCGGCTGACAACGATCGCGCGGCGGGACTGATCGTGCAGCGCCTGCCGGGCCGAAATCCTGAGGATCCCGACGGCTGGAACCGGGTGGTGCACCTGGCGGAAACGGTCACGGCCGAGGAGCTGCTCGGTCTGCGATCCGAAACGCTCGCCGGCCGGCTGTTTGCCGAGGAAACGCTAGCCTGGGAACCTCAAAAACGGCTGTGCTTTCGCTGCCCGTGTTCGCGGGAGCGGGTCGCGGAAGTGCTGATGGCGCTGGGTGAGGAAGCGCTGGAAAAGGAGTTGGGTGGTGACGAGGTGGTGACGGTTGACTGCGAGTTCTGCAACGAGCGCTACTCGTTCGACCCGGTCGATCTCAAGCTGCTGTTTGCTTAACGACCGGTGGGGTTGCCCCGTCGCAACCGCGCGCTAGACGCAGGCCGGATCGTCAGCTTTGAGCGGCGCAGTCGGAACGGCAGCGGGGCGTTCGAACATTATTTCGTTCGCCTTCGCCATCGTGTAGGTCGTAACCGTCAGGCCCGCGGCCATCGTACCGGTCGTCAGGGTGGCCACCACCGCGGCTCTAGCTGCTAAGGACAATACCGACTTCACGCTCATCTTCGACTCCCTTTTTCCATCCTCGCTGCGACTCCAAGTCAATGTTTGCCGCTTCTGTCCTGTTAGACGCACCGACTCGCCATTTGGTTACAGCCACCTCGCTCCATTGGTCGCAGCGGGAGCTCAGCTGGTCTGACCTTCACGTAAATCGGCAGCTCAAGCGCGGCGCTGAAGCCAAAATGGGCGGAAAAGGGCGGGAAATCGTGACGAACGTCACTAAAACAGCGCCCAGCGCAACCCTCCTCAGCTGTCGCCAGGCGGCCACGTCTGCTATTCTAAGGGAGTGAAGGACCGTCTGCGTTGCGCGGGAGCTCATCACCTGCTGGGAAGCTGCAGGAACTTTGAGGCAACGGACAGATCTGACTAATGGAAGGAAGGGATTCGGACGACTCGAATCATGTTGCTGACCGGTAACTCAATGAAAACTGGCCTGCGAGCGGCCGCGCTTCTTGTCGCGGGCTCGTTCAGCTGTGGTTCCGTTTTCGCGCAGCCAGGGCAGCCGGCGCCGAGCAGCGAAAAAATGCTGCTGCAGCCCAGAGCCCCATCCGCTGGCGAGCCCATGATTTACGCGATTGACCACCCGCAATCCAACCAGCCCCTGCCCGTCCCCGGCTCCCTCGGCATTGCCGTAGGACGACGCCTTCAGCTTCAGGTGGCCGTTCCGGCGACACCCGGTGCACCGGTGGCTCAAACCCAGGGCATCTGGCGGCCTGTCGATTCTTTGTCGCTGCGCGCGGGCTATCAGCAGACCGACGGCAGCCGCATGCTGCTGTGTGCCGAAGCGGACAACTGTGCGCCGGCGGTCAGCGCCAACGCGTCAGAATCCTCGCTCCAGGCTTACGCACTGGGCGCAAGCTGGCAGGTGAGCCGAGCGCTCAATCTCAACGTTGACTACTTCAGCAGCGACAGCCAGCTCCCGACCAACATCACGCCGGTGTGGTTCAGCACCGCCGGAAGCGGCCTGAATCTCGGCAGCACCGAGGCCGTCGATATCAGCCTGACCTGTGACATCAGCGCCGGGAACTGGGGTGATCTGGAGCTGGGCCTGCAGGTATCCCGTCTCGCCGACTTCGAATACTCGCTCGGCGCGGCACAGACAGAAACGCCGCTCAACGCTGCCGCGTTTGGGTTGGGCTGGCAGAAAGGCACGTTTCGCGGAGACCTGACCAGCCGCTACCTCGACGTGGTCAACGGTAACGAACAAACCGCTGGGTGGACGTCGTTTGACGTCAGCTTCGCTTGGCGGACACCGTGGAACGCAAGCCTGAGCGTCGGCGCTCGCAACGTCCTAAACAATCCGGCTCCGGCCAGCAACGGACTGAGCGACGCGGAGCTGGAGAATTTCTTCGGTCGCGTGCCTTACGTCCGTTATCGCCAGGACCTGTAACCGGCTCCACCAGCCCCGACCCCTCCTCGATTCTTCGCCAGCCACCGAGCGCCGCCAGCGTTCGCATCGCTAGCTGAATAAACCCCGCTTTCCCTGTTGCAATTTGATGGCCGGCTCGTAACCATGACGCCATGAACGACGTCGTCCGACCCGCTTTCGCCTGCCCGTTTCTGGTGGTGCAAATGCCCAACTGCGAAGCGCTCAATCGCGAGCTGCGTGCCCTGTTTCTTGATCGGGAAGCTCGCGGGAGCGAGTTCACCGAGGAATACCCGGTACCCACCCTGAAGGTAAACACGTTCGAGAGCGTGTTCACCGTATTCAACTGGACCGAGCCGTGCGTCCAGCATCTCAAACAGTTTTGTTTCGCGCAGCTCGGCCAGGCGCTTAGGCAGGTCAACGGCACCGTGGATCTAAGCCCCCTGAAAATTTTCAATCACGCGTGGTTTCACATCACCCGCGCCGGCGGCTACATGGGCAGTCACAACCACCCGATGGCCTCCTGGTCGGGCGTTTACTGCGTGGATGCCGGCGGCCAGGACCCGGATAACCCCGACAGCGGCACGCTGCGATTTCATGATCCGCGAAACTCGATCAACATGTACATGGACGCCGGCAACAATACCTGGGTCGAACCCTGGGCACCGGGCGTTCTGACCTTCCCGGCCAAAGCCGGGCAGCTGGTGATCTTTCCCTCCTTCCTGATGCACGACGTGGCCCCGTTTACCGGACCGGGCGAGCGGATTGTGGTGGCCTTTAACGCCTGGATCAAAAACGTCGAAGCGGAAAAACATGCCGTGGGAGCCGCTCACCCGTGAGTGACTTTGAGGCGCTGTGGCAGGCGGCCAACGCGGGCGATCCGGCCCAGCAATTTGCGTTGGGCCGACACTACGCGGACGAGGCTGACTACGGCCGCAGCCGTCGCTGGCTGGGCCGGGCTGCGCGGAACGGCTACCACGAAGCTCAGGTCGAACTGGGCCGCCAAAGCCTCCTGGGGCTGGGCATCGCCGCCAATACCGTTGATGCGCTCAATGCTTTTCGCCGCGCGGCTGATGCCGGAGATCCCAACGGTCAATTTGAGCTGGCAAACGCCTGCTACCGTGGCCAGGGCCTGACGCGCGATACGGATGCCGCTGCCGCGCTTCTGACCAAGGCGGCACGCAGCGGGCTCCCGGCGGCGCTCCTCAACTACGCACTCATCGCTGATCAGCTCGGGGCCACCGAACTCGGCGCCGAGCTGCTAGCCAGCGCTGCCGCGGCGGGAGACTCGCGCGCGCAGGTGTTGTTTGGCCAGGCACCACCTGCGGAAGCCGCCGAGCGACGCTGGGACGAGCTGGAGGCGCTGACGTTCGAGCCGGCCGCGCTGGCCACACCGCAGGTGCCCGACCCCGCGTTTTCGCTGCGCGTCTACCCTGACCTGCTGACGCCACTGGAGTGTGCCTACCTGATCGAGACGGCCCGTCCCGATCTGCTCCCCTCCCACACGGTGCATCCGGTCACCGGCGAATCCGTGCTCGATACCACCCGGACCAGCTACGGCTGGAGCTTTCACCCTGCACAGGAAGACATCGTGATTACCCGCGTCAAGGAGCGGCTGGCGCTGCAGGCCGGTTTCCCCTTTGACCACGCGGAGCCTTTTGCGATGCTGCGCTACAGCGCCGGGCAGGAGTACCGGGAACACTTCGACTACATCGATCCGGAGTCCGGCGAGGCCGGCGAGGAGATCAGGCGCCGCGGACAGCGTGTCGCCACCACCTTCAGCTACCTGAGCACACCGCAGGCCGGCGGCGAAACCGAGTTTCCCCGTTTCCAGTCCCAGGTGAAGCCGGTGGCGGGAACGGCGGTTTTTTTCCGAAACACGCTCAGCGACGGCAGCATCGACCGCAACAGCCTGCACGCCGGTGCGCCGGTGATCGACGGTGAGAAGTGGCTGGCAACCTTATGGTTTCGAGACCGACCTTTTCGCCATGAGTGACAAGACAACGCCGATCGTTCCAACGCCGCAGCGCAGCGCCACCGTAGACGGACTGCGAATCGCCGTTTTTGATGACCTGGTGCCGTTGCCGATTGTCAGCCGCATCAAAGAAATCCTGGACACCAGCCCGTTTCAACACAATGAAATCGCCAGGCCCGATACGGCGGAGTACCGACACTGGGCCAACAACATGACCATCGAGTCGGCGCGAAATCTGCCCTTCTTTGCTGCCACCGAAGTCGCGTCTCGCCATATGGGCGGTCACTATGCCGTCTATCGGGCCTACACCAACTACGCGGGCTACGGCGATATGCTATTTACCCACACCGACTGCATGCCGGGCGCGGGTGAACTGACAGCCCTGTGGTTTGTTGCCGATCGCTGGGATATCGAGTGGGGCGGAGAAACGCTGTTTTTTAACGCCAAAGGCGACGCAGAGTTTGTCGCGAGCCCTAGGCCCGGGCGGCTGGTGTTATTTGACGGCGAGCTCCGTCACTGCGGCAGACCGCCGAACCGCATCTGCACCCAGCCGCGCTATACGCTCGCGTTTAAGCTCGAACCGGTGAAGCCAGACGCCTGAGCTCAAGCGCTTCCGGTTCGTCAACGCTGCGCCGCCGTTCAGCGTTTCAGCAGTAAAGAAAATAGGTGCTGAGGATATATTTGTCGCCACTGAACGGCGCCAGGCCCGCGTGCGCGTACATCCAGTAAGGCGGAAACATGATAAGCCGCCCGCGACGCGCCCGAACCTTCAGATCCAGCTCCGTGAATAGAGTTTCACCGCCCTCTTCCACGTCGTTCAGGTACCAGAAACAGACGAGGTAACGCAGCCCCGAGATCCGATCGTACGCGTCGACATGTTCTCGAAACTGATCTTCGCGCCCTGCACGATAGCGCTTGATCCGGAATGCCTCGAAGTCGCGCTCGTCGGGGTAGCGACCAGGGACCTCGGCACAGTACCGGCTCAGCGCTTGCTCCTTGGCCTGCTCCAGCTGCAGATTGCTGTAGGCCCACTCGGGACTCCCGTCGATCACCAGCTCATCGAACTGCCGCACACCGTCTTCGCGCTGCATAGCGCCAGTCGCCCGGTCGAAGGCGCGCACGGTCTGATCACAGAAATCCGGCGGAAGCGCGTTGTCGTAAACCCGCACCAGTTCTGTCAGCCGGCGATTCACAGCACGGTTTCCTGGTTTAGATAGAGGTTGTTTTCCCTGACCGCCGTCCGGGACAGCCATTTTTCGCCCTCGGTAATCGGACGCCCCTGGTGCAGGGACAAAGCGTCGGGTAGACCGTCAACCCCGGAATTAAAGTGAAACACCGCGTCACCGTCAGCCCCGTCCACCCGCGGACCCGCAACGCAGTATTCCGTTTCGCCGCCGCCGTCGGGAGTCACCAGATACACCAGCCCGGTGATCAGCCGCTGACCACCGAGATCGCCGACGCTGCGGTGGGCCGCCATCCTTCGGGAGTCAAAGTAATCCACGTGCGGGCTGTACTCGTGGCCTTTGCCGTAGCGCAGGACGGACATCGGCTCGAAGTGCTGTTCATGGATGTGCAGCAACGCTGCCCACCGTCGCTGAATGATACGCACGATCGGCGTGACCAAGTGGGGGGCAAAAACGGCACAGTCGCCATCGAACGGGTCCACCTCGCCACCGCCGTCTGCGCCAGTCGATTCCCCCGTGCTGACCAGCGATCCCGCTGCGGCGGCCAGCAGAAAGAGGCGTTCCTGGGAATCGGCGAAACGCCTCACCCGGAAAACGCGTGGCTCCCAGCTCACCGGCTCAGCGGACACGCTTGCGCGGGCCGGAGGACCCACACCCTCACCTCGAACGGCCGGGTCCAGCGAAAGATCACCGTCGGAGAGCTGCATAAAGTTTTCAGCCACCACCTGGGCAAACCGCTGCGCGTAGCCAGGATCACTCTCCGGCAGCGCGATCGCGTTGGCTGCCGGCCCCAGGCTGCGGATGTTGTCCATCAGCTTTTGTGCCGCGTCATCCCCGGCGCTCTTGTCAGTATCGGTCAGGACCAGGCTAAGCTGGCGGCGGCGACGGTCGCTGGCTGGAAAGTGACGCCGGCATGCAAGGTCGAGCCAGGCCCACGCGAGGTCGGGGCGCCGCGCGACACCTCGACCGTCAAGATAGCGCTCGGCGAGCAGCGCAAAGGCCAGCGTTTCCCCCTGGGCCGCGGCTCGCAGAATCAGCGTAACGGCAGCCGCTTCGTCCACCGCGCACCCGATACCTGAGGAATGGAGCAGCGCAAGCTGGCACAAGGCGGTGGCATAGCCCGCCTCCGCCAGTCGGCTGAGATAGCGAAATGCCGCGTCATCATCACGCGGGTGGCCGTACCCAAACATCGCGAGGTCGGTCAGCCGCATCAACGCCTCCGGGTGACCGCGCTCGGCGGCGGCACGATAAAGGGTCAGCGCGCGATGGGGTGCGTCGGGCAGGCCGGGAAACTGACAACAGAGGTGCCCCAGGAGCAGCTGCGCGTCCACGTCGCCTGCCTCGGCGCGACGCGACAAGATTTGGACGCCGCGCTCAAACCCCTCGCTGCCGAAGGCCTCTTGCGACACGAGCTCCCGCGTTTGCGCAAGCTCCACGGCTGCGTTGTTGGAGGGTATCGCCGTCATGCCGCGTACTATAAGGCTGGCGAGACGTCGAAAGAAATGCTGATGCGCGACGTGTCGTGCCGATGTGGCAACGTTCGGTGGAACAGGTAGCTCGGAAACAGCAGCAGCTGCCCTTCCCGTGGTTGGATCACATGAGGTTCGGTCTCCGGGAGCTGCGGCAGATCTGCGTGCGGGCGCCCGAATTCGATGGCACCCTCGGTGCCGGTGCCAGGCGGCAGCTGCACGTAGTAAGCGCCCGACAGCCATGAGTCCTCGTGAATGTGGGTATCGATGTTGCCGCCGGCGTGGACGAGCGTCGCCCAGATGTTGAGCCGAAAAGGCTCACCGGGAAACGCCGCCTCAAACGGCGCAGCCCGGGGTCGGCACGCGATCATGTCGCTGATCGCAGCTCTGAGACTGGCTTCAAACCCCTGAATCGCCGGCGTCTGGTCAGCGGTCAGGTCATCGGTGAGGCCTCCATTGCGAGCCGCTAGCCCCACCGGCTCCCACCGCATTCTCGAGTGCCGGGCAATGTCGTTGGCAAGCGCTTTGTTGAACGCCGCAAGATTCGCAAACGCCGACGGGCACGCCAGTGGAACCTGCCGAATGTAGGCTGGCTGCCCCAGCCAGGCGACCGCTTCCTCACCGCCTCCAGTCAGCATCATGGCCACCGCACGGTGTGCGATGGTTCGCTGGTCGGCGGGATCCAGCGACAGAGCCTGATCGAGCGCGGTGAGCGCCTCGTCCGGCCGGCCTGCCCGCAGCTGCGCGATCCCGAGCTGACGGTAGAGCTCGGCTGCCTGTGGGTGGGCGGCAACGGCCTGCTTCAGGGCCGCGATACCCCGCTGGGGTTCGAGCTCCGCCAATACGTCCCCCAGCGTGAGCCAGTGTTCGACCGTCGGCTCGTTTTGCACCGCGCGAGCGGCATGCTGCGCCGCGTCCGCTAGCCGACCGGTCTTTCGACAAACGACCGCCAGGCAGTGGTTTGCCCCTGGGTGATCCGGACGCTGCCGGAGCAGCTCGGACGCAAGGCCTTCAGCCTCGGAAATCTTTTGCGGATCGGTCTGCCCACACAGCAAAGCCGCCAGGTTGGCACGCAATCGAGCGTTCCCCGGCTCCAGGGCAACCGCGCGGCGGCTAAGGGCGATTGCGTCGTCGCCCTGCCCCAGGCCGTGCTGGACCGCCGCGCGGGCGTCAAGCAGCAGCGCGCTAGGTGAAGCCGCATACTGGTCCAGCAGTGCCAGCGCCTGCGCTGGAGTGCCCTGTCGCAGCAGCGCGCTTACCCGCGATACCAGCAGCTGGTCAAGCCCAGCCCGCGAGGGTGGGTGATCCGGCTTCAGCTTGAGGGCCTGCTGCCAGGCGTCAGCCGCTTTTTCCAAAGAACCCTGCTGACTGGCCACCAGGGCGAGATTGTGCCAGCCGTTGGCGTCCTGCGGGCGTGCCTCGAGGTAGGTCGCCAGAAATCCTGACGCGGCGTCGAGCGATCCGGCCTGCATGGCCAGCATCGCTCGGAACTGCAGGGCCTCGGGTCGGCTCGAGTCAGCAGCCAGCCGGTCAGCCGCCTGGGAGTCCCCCTGACGATAGGCCCGCTCGGCGGCGGCCAGCGGATCAGCCGTCACTGCCGGAGCCAGCCGGTAATCGCCAGCCGGGGTTCAGTCGCAAACGGCGTGACCATCGACACGCAGTGCTCCAAAGGTACGCGGAACAACGTCAGGCTGTTGTAAGCCGGCATCAGCGTCGCCACAACCTCGTGACGTCCATCGAGAATCTGCAGTAGTCCACCCCAGTCGGCCTGCCAGTTCTGGCTGAGGTTGAGCACAAAGGCAAAACGGCGGGACTCTCCCTCAGCCAGATCATTGTGGTAGCGAAGAAAGTGGCCCGACCGGTAGCAGGTCGCCTGGGCGTCGAGTCGAGCGACCGTGCTGTCACCGGTTACTGCGGCCAGCCGGGCTAGCGTTTGCGGATGATTAAGGAATTCGAGCAGCTGGTGCAGCAGCAGTCCGGGGTCGCGCTTTTCCAGATAAGCCGGGACCATCATGTAGGACTCGTAGGCGAAGCCAAAATCGGTGCTCGCAGCCGCCTGAATCGACGAATAAAGCGTCTCAGCGGCATACTCACCCATCGAGGTGTAGCGATCGTTGGGGATCGTCTGAGAGCCCTCCTCCGTGCGGCAGGCCAGGGTCCAGGGGACCTCGTCCAGCAGGCAGCGGCGCAGCCGCTCAGCAAATTCGGGTTCCAGGAATCCCGGCAAGCGCGTATATCCCTGTTGGCTGAGCTCGCGAGCCGCCTTTTCTTGGGTGTCGGGATTGTCTGGAATAACGCTCAAGTTGTCTTGCAGGCCGGAGACACAGCGCGATCTTACCTCACTCTTCTTAACATAGGGATTCACGCAACTTTTAGGGATTTCCTGTAGTCTCATCTGCCATGAGGGGCAGTACGTCCACAATGGTTCGACATGCAATTTGTCTTGGGCTTTTGCTGCTAACGGCTCTCGTGGGCTGTGCCCGTGACCCGGTGAAGCCCGCGCTCAAGAGCGATCCTCCGATGCCTGTGGATTTCAGCGGTTTCTGGGAGTTGAACTACCAGGCGAGCGATCGCGTGGAAGAAAACGCGGAGCTGCTCAGGCTGATTGCCATCGCCAAAGCGCGCCGAGCCCAGAGCCGCTACGACCGCGGACCGTTTCCGGTGCTGCCCTCGCTGGAACTTGTGCGGTTGGCAGACGAAATCTCGCAGACGCAGGTGGTCGAGATCGAGCAGGACGAATACAGCATTGAGGTAAACCGGGACGACGATTTTCCGCTGACCTGCGAATTCGGCGGCGACAGTGCGTTCGGCCTGGTGGATCCGCTGGGCAACGAGGTCTGCGGCTGGGATCAACATCAGCTGGTCTTTGGCTTTGCGCTGCCCGACCGGCTCGATATCGTGCAGCGGCTGACCCTGGGGCCGGCAGGCGAGCGTCTTAACGTCGCAACCACCGTACGCCGGCGCGGCTCCGCCCGCTCGTTCACGCTGAATCGGGTTTACACCCGGTTCGAACCGCTGCCGGAGGAGTTCGACTGTCGGTACACCGTCGCGGGCACCAAGTCCTGCGTCCGGGCTCGAAACGCGGAGGGGGGCGCTAAGCCTTGACCCTCCGTCGTCTACAACGCGCGGCCACACCGGTCGCGGCTGCGGCGCTGTCTGCGTTCCTGCTGGCTGGTCCGAGCATCAGTCTTAGCCAGCCTCAGCTTGCGCCCTGGGCGCTGGCCGCAGGTCCGGGAAGCGAACTGCCCACGGAAGCCCTGCTGAGTGTTGAGGTCCTGCCGTTTTCCGCCGTGCCCTCGATGGCGTCGGACGTGAGGGACGCGGAAGGACGCTATCAGGCCTACCTGCTGAGGCAGCTGCTCGAGGAGTCGACCCAATGGGGTCCAGTGCGGATGTTGGCTGATGCCTCTGCCGGTTCTGAGCTCGTCATTCGCGGCGAGATCCAGCGCGCAACCCCGCAGCAGTTAGCGCTGGCCATTCAGGCCACAGACGCTACCGGCAGAGTCTGGCTGGATCAGGTGTATCAGCAAACGGCTGACGCTAAGAACTACGCAGGCGGCCAGGAGCCCTTCCTGGAGCTTTTCCGGCGGGTGGAGGGCGATCTGGCCGCGGTTCGCAACAGTTTGTCCCTGGGCACGCTGGACAACATCCTGACGGTCGCGACGCTGCGCCGAGCGGGAACGTTTGCGCCCGACGCCTTTGGCAACTACCTGACCGAGACTGAGGGCATTTATCAGGTCAATCGACTCCCCGCAGAGGGAGACCCCCTGTTTGCACAGCTCGACCGAATCGCCGAGGCGCAGGCTTTATTCGCTGACGCGGTGGATCCAAACTTTGGCCGCTTTTTCGACGACATCCAGCCCACTTACATCCTTTGGCGCAAGACGCTGCTCGAGTCAGACTCGCTGATGTCCACCTACCGGGAAAAGTCCGCGCGAAAATCTTCGCGTGACAAGAGCGCACGCGCCCTTTACCGCGAGCTGCGTGAGCTCAAGCTCTATCAGCAGACGGTGCGCGAGACCATGGACAGTTTTGTATTCCGCATGGAGCCGACGAAACTCGAGACGCAGGGCCAGGTGGTGGAGCTCGGCGGCACTTTAGCCGAACAAACGGCGCAGTGGCAGGACATCCTTAACCGTATGTTTGCCGCTGAGGTTGGTCTCTAGCAAGCACTGCATGCGCCGGGGTCACATGCGCCGGGGTCATGCGCCGGGGTGAGAGTTAAAGGAGCCAGTTAAAAAAAAGTGCCCGTTATAGGAACCCCACAAGCACGGAACCCCAAAAATTAACCCCCAAATACGCCAACCCGCGGGGGCCGGCC
>JBCCCR010000036.1 GCA_039033415.1 Pseudomonadota bacterium
ACCGGCACGCCGGCTTCGTGTTGCTTGAGAATGGCCAGAATCTGGCGGTCGGAAAATCGAGACTTCTTCATGCTTCACTCCTTCTGCGATCATCTTAAAAGTCTCTACTCAAAACCTCGACTAAAATCTGGGGGGATTACAAATGAAGTCGACTCTTTTAGAGGTTTGAGGGACCTTGTATTCAATCGCCACGCCGGCATCATCAGGAATGCCGGCCCCAAGGAGCGCGTTGTTCATATACATCATCGAGTTTCGCCAAGACTCGATTTCCGATTTACTCGTTGATGCATGTCCGTGGGTACGAAATGCATTCAAGATTTGTTCTTCTATGGCGTTGTCATATACGTCCGCCGTGAACTCAGAACGGAGGGCGTCGTAAATAATCATCCGTTGTCCGGATCGTATTCAGTATATTTCTTGGCGCTACCCCTTACCCGGTCAGCCGGGTATTTCTCCGCGTTAATTTTGAGCTTTTCTTCAACCGCGCTTTCAATATCGACTCCCACAACATCAGCGAGTCGAGCTAGGTAGATCTGAATATCGGCGAGCTCTTGTTCGACCGCGGCCTTTTGATCGTCAGAAAGGTTTTGCGATTGTTTTGGGTCAAGCCATTGGAAGATCTCGAGCAGTTCCGAAGCTTCTACCGTAACGGCCATAGCCAGGTTTTTTGGCGTATGAAACTGCTCCCAATCTCGTTCTCTGGCGAAATGTCGGAGGCTCAACTGTAGGGCGTTAAGATCCAAGCGGTCATCCCTATACTAATCAAAAGAGTGGAGGTTCAAGCACCATGAGGAGTATTGCATGAAATTACCAGACCCAGCGTTCAGCCTCTGCTTGGACAATTGGGTTACTCGATGAGTGTTCAGCTCATCGGTGTCGACTGCGCCGTAAACCCAAAAGACATCGGCATTGCTGTTGGACACTATTTCGACGCGGAAGTGGAAATTTCGCAGCTTATTGTCGGGCGTCCTCGGACAGTCGAAACTATTGCTTCAGTAGTAGATCCAAAAATGCCAACTCTTTTTGCCTTTGACTCTCCCTTGGGGTGGCCTCAGTCGCTTGCAGAAAGATTGGCGGATCACCAAGCAGGGACGGCCGTCGGAGCATGCCCGAATCATCTGTTTCGCCGCACGACGGATCGATTTATTCGTCACCTCGTCGGAAAGCAGCCGCTAGAGGTCGGAGCCGACCGCATCGCCAGAACCGCAGTCGCGAGTTTGAATCTGATAGCCGAACTTGAGGAGGCTCTTGGGAGCAATATCCCGCTGGTGTGGTCGCCTGCGGAGCTTTCATCTCTAGGCTGCATCGAGGTGTACCCAGCGGCAACACTAGAGGCCTGCAAACTGTCTTCTAGAGGATACAAGGGCAAGAAACCAGAGAACTTTGACGCCCGTAGTGTTCTGCTCGAATCATTATCAACACGATTTCAGTCTGATTCAGGATTGCTTGCTGAGGCCAAGGCCACCGATCACGGACTGGATGCAATGGTGTGCTGTCTTGCAGCTGTGCATTTTTTGGAGGGATCCTGCCCCCCGCCTCAAGACCTGGCCGTTGCTAGAAGGGAGGGGTGGATATGGGTGAAGTTACCCGGATCTAACAGTAGATAAGTGATCGGGTCATGCCGCGGGTCATGAAGTGGCTGAAGCGGGGTTCTGCCATCAGATTTGGGTTTCTTTCGGGATAAGCTCGCCTAAAGCGCACGTCAAAGCCATACTTCGTCGCCGATTTTCGATCGTCTGACAGGCGCTAAAAGGGAGCACTGCGCCCCGGAGACTGCGCAAGCTTTTGATAGTCGCCCGGCGTGACGCCGAACGCTTTGCGAAACACCCTCGTGAAATGGCTTTGGTCGGCAAAGCCTGTGATCTGCGAGACCAGCGACAGGTCGTTGCCTTCGTTGATCAGCTCTCGAGCCTTGGCCAGCCTGAGCTGCCGGAAGTAGTTGCCCGGCGTGACGCCGTGGCATGCGTGAAAGTCTCGGATGACCTGATTGCGACTGACCTCGGTCTCGTCGGCCAGTCTCTGAAGATCGATCGGTTGATCGAGATGCTGCTCCATCAGCGCTTCGTACGCGGGCGTTCTTTGCTGCGACCGATCGTTGTCCAGATCCTCCTTCGGTGCCGCGGCTGATACGGCGAAGCGAGCCACGAGCTGGGCGAGCGCCTCGATCGCGCTGGACTGACGATCCAACAGTTCGCCCTGCTGACTGTCCCGGTGGGCAGAGAGGAGCGTTTGCGCCATAGCTGCGTTGGCAATCTTTGGCGCCGCCAGCTTTACGCTGTCCGCCAGGCCGGCCGCAGCGCCGAGTTCGTCCATCAGATCTGCAGAGAGATACCAGGTCTTGTGCGACCAATGACCATCGTCAATGGGCCCGCACCCGTGCAGCTCTCCGGGGTTTGCTACGGCAATCTCCTCGGCTTGAACCGTGATGGTGTCTCCCTGGTGATGAAAGGTTTTCCGACCCGAGTCGAGGACGATGATGGAGTAGGCGTCATGGGCGTGCACCGCGTGTTCGTGAGGTCCGGGTTCCGCGCTGAACAGCGTCAGGCCATCGATTTCGGGGTGTAGCTCAAGCGTTGTTGCCGCGCCCATGTTTGCTCCGATTCTGGTGTGTGACACCGAGCATGAGAGGACGCGGAGCAAACTGCTGTGACGCCAATCACAGTGCAGCAAGCCCTACGGTGATCAACGTCAGTTCGGTGTCTCGAACGAGTCCCGGAACAGGTCGTTCGATGTTGCCCTGACCGACATGTAGGCGTTGTACTCCACCATGAACGTGGCGTCCGTTGCGATGTTGCGCCCACCGATGTAAGTCAGCTGGCCGGTCCCGCTGACGGTACCATCCACGTCGATCATCAGGCTATCTTCCAGGTCAACGCCTTCGCGGCCCATGTACCAGAAGCCGGGGGTGTCGATCAGCGTGATGTTGGAGGCCCGCAGATAAGGAGAGGTATCCAGCACGTCCTTCCACATCGTAAACGCGCCGGGTTCAAAGCCCACAAAGGTCACGTTGTCGACTCGCGGGTTGTCTCCGCCGCGGCGTCCGCCCTGAAAGTGCATGCCGCCACCGAGATGCCGGCGATTCCCGATAATTTGATTCTCACCGCCGATCAGATTGTCGGTCTGCTGGATGGCGACAATGTTCTCGATGTTGGACTGGTGGTTAAAGATCGCCATCGAGCTGTCGGCGATGATTGAGTCTCGAAAGGTGTGGTTGCGGTTCTCCAGCCACGCGCCGGCTAGCGAATTTTTGTAGGCGGTGAACTGCTCGAAAACCACGTTTTTCCCCAGCCCCGCGTAGTGGGTCACCATCAGCCCGCTGGTGCGGGTCTTTGGCCCATAGGTGGGAATGCCGCCGCCGGGCAGCACGCGGTAATGCGAGTGTGCGACGTTGCCCCGAAAAATGTTGGGCGTCTCGTTGTACACAATAAACTGCTGATCCCGATGACCGATTACCTGGGAATCAAAGAAGAACCCAATGCCCTGCGCTCCGCCGGCCGCGTGGTTGTCTTCAATGATGTTGTGATAGCTCCGCATCCAGAACCCTGACGGGCGATGCTCCGCCTGGTCCGACTCGGTGTGGTCGTCGCGCGGAAACGAGAAGTCTTCGTTGGGGCGCCGCTTGTACAGCACCGCCAGGTTTCTGAGGTAAGCGTTGCCCACCTCGGTACCCGTCTCGGACGGCACGTACGCATGCCCCCACACGTCGTACACGACGTTATCGCTCACCAGCACGTTGTTCACCTCGTGAGTGACCACACCGCGCTGGAAACTGTTGTGGATGCTGGTGTCGCGGATGTAGCTGCCGCTGGCGTCTAAGCCAGGTTCTGAAGGGCCGTGCCAGTGAGCCGGATACCGGCCCTGTTTTCGGAGCTGGCCGCCGCGCGTCATCTCAACGCCCGAGATCTGTACCTGGCTAAGAGGCATGAACATGGCGTGGAAGCCAAAGTGATCAGCCTCGGAAGACTCGGGCGCCTGGATCCGAACGTTCCGGGTCAACAGGCCGACCTCAGCACGAACGTCGAGGTCGCGACCGACAATCGTTTTGACATGGCCGAGGTGCGGAAAGGCCAGCGCTGGCGTGAACGACACGGTATTCTCATCGATCGCCGTTATCGTCAGTTTCTCAGCTTCTTCAGCATGGAAACCGCTGGCGGCGATCACAATTTCGTCGCCGATTGACCAGCCTGGCGCATTTGCCAGCGTCAGCTCAGTGTCGCCGGGATTCACGTCGGCCGCGAGCTGTGTCCAGCTCGTCTTGGCCGCGCTGGCGCCGTGCAGTGACAGCGAGCCGCCGCCCATAACTCCGAGCACCCGGTTGCCCATGGCGCCGCTGCCCAGGTCGGGTTCGGTCAGCTCGATCACGGCGTTGGCGGTGAATGGTTGAGCCGAGGTGCCGACCTCCAAAGCGCCGCCGTTGTGAATCATGATGCGCGCCACCTCCAGGCGGAGATCCTGATCGGCAAAAGCCAGCGTTCCCATAATGTCGAGCGAACCCAGCGGCGGTGGCGAGACGTCCAGCGTGATGAGCTGTCCAGCCGGAATCGTAACGTTCTCTCCGGTCCCGGGAACGCCACCTGGCCAGCTGGCCGGATCCGACCAGTTTCCGGCGTTAGCAGCCACCGTAAGAAAGAGCAGGGAAAGCGCTAGAAGCCTCATAGACCATTCCTTATTCGATCGGCAGCCGGGAGCGGTGCCGGAATGGGCTCAACTATCAAAGCAACCTTGAACGGGCGTATAGAACAGAATCAACGTGCGCTAAGCAGACGAACCATGAATTTTCTAATCTGTGACCCACTTCCGAAGAAAAGCGATTTCAGGTCACTGGCATTGGACCGACTCAAAATCATTCTGCACCAGCGCAGACCAGGTGGGGTTGAGTTCTGAAAAGCGGCAGAAGCGCTCCTGGAGCCCTTGCCGATCGCCAACCGCGAGCGAAAATCGAGCCGCGTTCAGCCAAATACGGTCCCAATCCGGAGCGAGCTTAAGGGCTAACTGCACAGATGCTTCGGCCTTTTCCACCTCGCCGCGGGCCCGAAGCCTGCCTGCCTGAAAAACCAGGCTGCGGGCTTTGACGGCGTTGTAGGCGTGACGGAGTTGATGAACGGCGTCACCCGTCGCGAAATCAACCCGCAGATCGATATCCACCGGCCAGCCCTGCGGTGTGGCAACAAGCAGTGCAGCCGACATGACGCCGATCCGTTGGCCTCCTGCCGCAAGCCCTGCCTCAAGCGCGGTAAGCAGGCCCTCACCCAGAGGCCCCCGATGCTGTTCAAAGGTCCGGAGCATCGCTTCCAACACCTCATCTGACGCAAGCCCGTTGCCCTGCACCGAGACGTAGGCTGATTGGCGATGGCCGGCAACCGGGCCAGCACTCTCTCCGGTGAACGCCGCGCTGTCACCTCTGATCGAGACTACCGCCACCTGTCGCTCATCGAGCCCGGCCCCATCGCCGAATTCTTTGCCGGCCTCGAGCGCAAGGTCCAAGGCGCGCTGCGCCGAATCGCCGGCCGAGAGTGAGGTCAGGAGGGCCTCGCGATGCAGCGGATTGGTCTCAAATTGTGAGACGCCGGCACCAACGCCAGCTTTGGCAAACGGCACGCTGTTACCGACGGCGAGGTTGTGTGTGGCAACCGCGACGCCGCAGGATTGAGTTTGCGGGTCGCAGGCCACGATGGAGTACGTTGCTGGCGCCGACGGCGATACAAGGAGCAGCAGCCAGAAAAGCGCTGCGGTTCGGGAGATTTGGATAGGCATTATCAAGCCGATTGCAAGAGTGAACTGTTGCTTAGACGCCGCAGGTGACCAATTTGCTACACGAAACGGAAACAAAAAGGGGTCAGGAAAGCTAAACCAAAGCGCAGCCCCCGACCGGAGGCTGCGCCGTCACTTTCTGCCGTAACTGGGCTCTCAGGCAGACGCCCTAGCTACTCCATGTCGACGACAATCGTGACGCCTTCGGGTACCGCAAAGAGCTCTGAGGGCAGAGGTTCATCGAAGGTATAGGTTGCCTCGAGCGTCATTCCGTCGCCGATGTTGGCCTCGAGCCGTACGGGCTGGTTGGTATCGACGTCAGCCCATAGGGTGACCCGCGTTGCGTCAAGCTCGAGGTGGTAGCCGCGGCAGGGCAGGCCGTCGATGATGCGGGTTTCCTCGAGCGGTTCGGCCCTTCCTTGAAAGTCCCTCAGTTCGGCAAACCAGGCCAGCGACTCATTTCCCACCGCGGCCGCATCAACCGCCGAGTCCCAGCCGGTATCGCCCGCAATGGCGATGCGCATGGCCTGGTTACCCGGCAATAGCGTGGTCATCGTGGCCGACTCCGGATCGACGATGTGGGTAACCGGGCCCGTCTCGATGCGGGCGAAGCCACTCGCTTCCGCCATGACGTCGATTTCCGTGACGATCGCGCCTCCGGTCTCGAACGTCATATGCATGTGGACGGTCTCGAAGTTTCGGAACCACTCCTGGACCGACGCAAACGCCACGCCGTTGCCCGGCACGAGCAGCGGAAAAAGCCCGACGCAAGCGACGAGCGCGAGGGCGGCGCCAGCCCAACGCAGGGGGCCTGACAAACGGGAGGCCGGGCGGGGTGACGGCAGTTGTTCCTGAAATCGTCGCGCCGCCTGGTCAACGGCGGCTTGCGGCGTATCACTTCGCGCAGCGTCGATGCAGGAGTCCAGCAGGTTGTTGGTCATGTCCGTAGTCATTGTGCTTCTCCAGTAGTTTGAGGCGCGGCATCCAGGAGTTGGCTCAGGTCTTCTGACAACCGTTTGCGGAGCCGATGCAGAGCAACGCCGACAGCGTTGGCGTTCATTCCTAGCTCACGACCGATTTCTGCTTGATCAAGGTCCGCAAAACACTGCAGCGAAAACAGCGTGGCGTCGCGTTCAGAAAGCCCCGCGACGGCGGTGCGAAGCGCCTCCGCACGCTGGCGTTGGACCAGCTGTTCGTCGGGTTCTTCGGGCAGCGTTAGATCGACCGGAAGCTGCGACGGATCCCGGCGCCTGCGCAGCTGATCAATCGCCCGGTTCACCGCCATCTTCTTGAGCAATGCCGGCCAGCTTCGAACTTCCGCTGGACGTTTCCTCAAGAGCTTTTCCGCGATGTCCTGGGCAACATCTTCGGCTTCCGCCACGTCGCCAAGCACTCTGGCTGCCGCGCTGATCATCAGGCCCGCATGTGCACTAAGCGCCTCGATTAGCTCCTGCTCATCGACGCGGCTCGGAAAGAAGCGCGCCATCAGGTCCCGCGTTCGGGTGGTCATTTCATTGTCATCCTAAGTGCCGTTCGACAAGGAGACGTGGGTCTGCGGACTTTCTTACACACGCGAGACAAAAGAGAACAAAAAGGGGTCAGGTTCAATTACCAAAGGGAAATTGAACCTGACCCCTTTTCGCCAACAGCGATGCCGTCAGGCGGAGTCGATCTCAAGCATGTAGCGGTTCTGGATGTCGCCGACGCCAAACACTCGCAGCGTGTATTCGCCGCCCTCGCCAGGGGGAACCAGATAATTGACCGATTCGTTATTGGTTGTGGAGTCGCCTCGGGCGACCACAGCGCCAGAGGGGTCGAGCAGCTCAAAGTCGATGTTGCCGCCGGCATGATCAAAAGTTGCCGTAAGAAACACGACCTCATTTTCCTCCGCCGTAAACCGAAAGAAATCGTCATTGCCGCCGCAGCTCACAAAGCTGTCGCGCTCGAAGGGCGTTAGGATGACTGTCGGGGCCGCCAGGGAGTCGTTGGGTTCCCAGCCGTCGTCAAGCGGGCAGAGCTCTTCGAGGCTGTCGGAGAACAGTTTGCTGGTTGCGCCCACCTGGGTAAAAAATACCCGGCCGAAGAACTCGTTCTCGTTGGCGTTGGGTGATTCCAGGATCCGCAGAGTGTCGAAGACGATTGGCGTCCATATTCCGACGAAGTTGTCTACGGACGGGTTCGGCGTTCGAAACGAGAGCGTCCCGACTTCGCGGCCGAGCAAAAACATCACGGCGTCAAAGGTGGAAGGGCTGGATCCGCCGGATGCGTCGTCAAATTCAATACCCAGACCTCGAACCGATTGGCCAATTGCCTGGATAACGAGGTTCTCGGCGTCGTTGATCGCCAATTCGATGTTGTTGTCGCCGGGAAAGTCCGCCGGCCAATTGCTGAAATTGAGCGACGAGGGTGCCACCGCCGAGAGCGTGACACCGCCGCTGACAAAAGGCTCGCCGGGGCTGCTGTTGTTAGGATAGGGGTCGGATACAACAAACCCCGCCGGCGCGCCTTCAAACACCTCCCGACGGGTGATCAGCAGCGGCGCCTCGGCGTCAAACTCATAAGCCCCGATGTCCGGGCCGCCGCCAATTCGTCGGGTGGCGCCGTCCGCGTCCAGTCGGAAGGAGCCATCACCGCTGGCACCCCTATCGATCAGGGACGACTCTTTGCGCAGCCGGAAATTGGCACGAGCAACGTCAACAAAGTGAGGGTCAATCGCCAGCACGCCGTCAGCTGCCGAGCCCTCCAGGCCCACATCCGGCTGACCATTGTTGAAGCTGTTGTTGTCCAGCACCAATAAACTCGAAGCGGCACCCTCCGGGAGGATCCTATATCCGGATTGGCGCGCTTCGGAAACCGTGTTGTTGATGATGGCCAGCGAGACACTCGCGCCGGGATCAATGATAAAAACATCGATGCCGTCACCCGTGCCCTGGATATCGTGCATCGTGTTGTGCTGAAAGTCAGCGTCGACCTCCGCCGCGTCTTCAATGCGGAGCTGGATTCCACTCGCGTTGCCGCAGGAACATCCCGCGACCGAGTAGATCACGTTGCCGTAGGCCCGCAGGTTGTGGGTCCCGGTGCCGATAATTCGGTAGCTCAGGCCGGAGTTGCTCTGTTCCGGCAGGCTGGTGGTGACAACGTTGTCGAAAAAGTCGACAGTCGTTGCATCGCCCTCGCTCTGCACCCGGACGCCTTGCCCGGTGCTCGCAATGTGATTGCGTTCGATGACCGTCGTGGTCGGGACCTCCAGCCGCAAATCCACGGCGCCGGAATTGTTGTTGTCCAGCTGGAACGTCATCCGATTGTTTCTGAGCAGCAGCTCATGGCCCGTGCCAAACCGCACAACGCCGGTTAGCCGGGCGTTGTCGAAAGTCAGATCTTCGACGATGACCCGCTGGTTGTCACCGCTTATGCCCGTTTGCCCCAGACCGCCGAAATCAATACCGCGAGTGGTTTCGCCACCGCCGATCACCGGCGTAAAGCCGGGAGCGGGCCGCAGCCTCAGCGTGCGACCGATGAACAGCTGTTCGTCGATCGGCGTGTTGGTCGCAATGTCGATCGTGTCACCCTCGGCGGCCGCGGAGATGCAGGCCTGGAGCGTTGTGTCGCAGGGGGCCGGTCCTGGGTAAATGAGCTGGGCCGCCTGCACCGATCCGGCTATTGACAAGGCCGCCAGCGCAAACAGCGCTGGAAGGAGGGAGGTGGCGGCCTGCACAAGGAGTTTCTTTCTGCGCCAAATCAAGGGCGCGATAGTCGGCTTGCTCATTCGGTTCCTCGTTGATCCACCTTGTCTCACCCTAGCGGTGATTAGCCTCTTTGACTACAGGGTGAGTGAAGCTGGTGCAGTCGCGGGACGGGAACCCGCCCGAGCTCTGAAGTAATGGGTGAAGCCCTTGATCACAGGTGTTTGGTGATTGCGCGTATCGCTTTGAACGCTAGGTTCTCATACCTGCTTTTGGTCGTGCTCGAGGATCACCGAACTGAATTCGGAGGTTCAGCATCATACGGAGGGGCCATAAGTAGTGTACAATCGTACATACAATTTAGTTAAGTGGAATACGTCTGGGATTTAAAGAAAGCCAAGGCTAACCGGATCAAGCACGGCATTGATTTTGCTGATGCCGTGATTGCGCTTGAGGACGACCTCGCCTTGACGATTCTCGACCCCGATTTTCCAAACGAAGATCGATTTGTTTCCCTTGGTCGGGACGCCTTTGGCAGGCTGTTGGTGACTGCATTTGTATTGCGTGAGAGCACAATCCGAGTGATTTCTTCGCGCAAGGCCTCTCGCGGTGAACGACGTATGTATGAGTCAAGAAGATGAAAAAGGAATACAACTTTTCCCAAGCTCAGCGCGGGCCGGTTTCTACATCTCCCTCTGGCAAGACCAGAGTGACGATTCGTTTAGATGACGATGTAATCGCCTGGTTTAAGGAACAGGTTCACGCGGCTGGCGGCGGCAACTATCAGACGCTGATCAACGCTGCCCTGAGAGAACACGTCAAGCGCAAGGCTGAACCTCTGGAAGATACGCTTCGCCGGGTCCTGCGCGAAGAATTGAGCAACTAACCGTGCTCCGGGACCGCCTCGGGCGCCGCATGTTCCTCGATGCCAAACAGCCGGTGAAACCAGACCTCTATCCCGCGGACGTAGGAAAACACCACGGGTACCACCAGCAGGCTGAGGGCTGTTGACGAGATCAGGCCGCCGATGACCGCAACCGCCATCGGCTGGCGGAAAGTGCCGCTGCCGCCGAGGCTCAACGCCAGCGGCGTCATGCCGGCGACCATCGCCACCGTGGTCATGAGAATCGGGCGGGCCCGTTTGCGGCAAGCGTCGATCAGGGCCTCGATGCGGTGCTTTCCCTCCTCCTGCATGCTCACCACGGCAAAGTCCACCAGCAGGATCGAGTTTTTGGTCACGATGCCCAGCAACATGACCAGGCCGATCAGCGACGGCAGCCCAAGCTCGCTGCCCGAGATCAGCAGCGCGATCATGGCGCCGCCCACCGACAGCGGCACTGCGGACAAAATCGTGATGGGCTGGAACCAGTCTTTAAACAGCAGCACCAGCACGCAATAGACGCACAGCACGCCGGTAGCAAGCGCGAGCAGGAAGCCTGAGAACAGCGCCTGCTGATTTTCAGCATCTCCCGACTGTAGCAGGGCCACCGAATTGGGGCGGCCAGCAATCGACGGCAGCGCCTTGGCGGTAGCCAGCGCCTCACCCAGCGGGTAACCGCCCAGGTCGGCGGTGATGCTCACCTGACGCTGTCGGTCGTAGCGATTAATCTGGGTGGGGCCACTGGAGACAGAGATATCGGCCACGCTCGCCAGCGGCACCAGGCCGTTTCTGCCCGGAACCCGCAGGGCGGAGATGGCGTCGAGGTCAGCCCGCACTTTGTCGGGCATTATCACCCGGATGTCGATCTGGCGCTGGTCGAGGTTGAGCTTGGCCAGCGCTGAGTCGAAGTCACCGCTGAGCGCTACCCGCAGCGTTGCGCCGATGGCCTGGGTGGTCACCCCGCGCTCCGCGGCGCGCTGCGGGTTGGGGCGGATCACAATTTCCGGCCGCTCGAGGCTGGCGGTTGAGGTCACGCCGGTCAGGTAGGGCACGTTGCGCAGCTCGCGCTCCGCGGCCTTGGCGGTGGCTTTGAGCGCTCGTGTGTCGCTGCTGGCGAGGATGAGCTCCAGCCGGCGGCCGGGGCCGCCGCCGGTGACCGAAAACCGTCCGCCAGGCACTTCTTTCAGCCGGTCCCGGATATCCCACTCAATATCCTGCTGGTGTCGTCGCTGGCTGCGTTCGGCCAGCACTACCGATAGCGTCGCCTGGCGCACCTCGCCGGCGTTACTTTTGTCCGGATCGCCGACCGTGGTGAAGATGGTGACCACGCCCGGCGTGTCTTTGATAGCGCGGCGGGCTGACTCGGCGATCTCCTGTGTTGACTCGAGGCTTGACCCCGGCGGCGACTCGATCGTGACGGTGGTGGTGCCGGAGTCGGTGGCGGGGATAAATCCGGTCGGAATCAGCGGTACTAGAACTACCGCCAGCGCAAAGAAGCCGAGACCGGCGATTACCGTGGTCTTGCGGTGGTGCAGGCACCAGGCCACCAGGCGCAAGTAGCCGGCCAGTAGCGGGCCATCGCGCTGGTCGTGCTCTTTCGTTGGCTTTCGCACCATCCAGATGGCCATCACCGGCGTGATGACTCTGGCCACCAGCAGCGACACGACTACCGCAAACACCACCGTCCAGCCAAACTGCTTAAACACTAGACCGGGTACACCGTCCATAAACGCTGTCGGCAGAAACACCACCACCAGCGTCGCGGTGGTCGCGACCACCGCCAGCGCAATCTCTTTCACGGCATCAACGGTAGCCTGCCGCACCGACTTTCCCTGACGCAGGTGTCGGGCGATGTTTTCCACTTCCACGATCGCGTCGTCAACCAGGATGCCAACCACGACCGAGAGCGCCAGCAGCGTGATGAAGTTGAGCGTGTAGCCAACCCAGGACATGAACGCGAACGCCGGAATGATCGATAGCGGCAGCGCCACGGCCCCGATCAGCGTTGCCCGCCAGTCGCGCAGAAACAGCCAGATCACCAGCACCGCCAGCAGGGCGCCTTCGTACAGCACGCGCATCGAGCCGTTGAAGTCGCGCTTGGTGGTAGTCACGGTCGTGGCGACCAGCTGAAACTGGATGTCCGGATAGGCCTCACCGACCTTCTCCAGCACGTCGGCCACCCGCTGGGCCGTGGTGATCTCGTCGAATCCTTTGGTTCGCAGCACCTGAAAGCCGAGTGCTGGCTGGCCGTCCAGCAGCGCTGCCTGGGTGCGGTCGGCGTGCGTGTCCGCGACGTTTGCCACCTGGTCGAGACGGATGAAGCGCCCGTCCCCGAGCGCAATCGGCAGCGCGGCGAGCTCGTCTGCGGTTTGCACCGTGGCGATCGTCCGCACACCCTGCTCGCGACCCCCGATGGTCCCCCGACCTCCCGAGGCTTCAGCCTGGACCGTGCGCAACGCGCGGGAAACATCCAGTGCCGTTACGTTGAGTGATGCCATCCGCGTTGGGTCCACCACCACATGCACCTCTCGCTGCACGCCGCCCAGGCGCTGGAACTCTCCGACGCCAGGTATACCTAGAATCGGCTTGGCGAGCGCGTCGTCGACAAACCACGACAGCGCCTCTTCGTCGCGTTGGTCGCTATAAACGCCGTAGCTGAGCAGCGCGCCACCGGGCCCTATCTGCACTTTGCTAATCTGAGGCTCCTCCAGATCGGCCGGAAGATCGGAGCGAATACGGTCCACCGCGTCTTTCACGTCGGCCAGCGCCTGCGTGAGCTCTGTATCCAGCTCAAAATCCACCCGCATCGTGACGTTGCCGTCCGTGATGGTCGTCTGGATGTGCTTCAGTCCGGTGAGCGTCGCCATGGAGTCTTCCACCGGGCGCGCCACTTCGGTCTCCAGCTGGGCCGGGGCCGCACCCGGCAGCTGCAGCTTCAGGTTGATTCGCGGCAGATCCAGGTCGGGAAAGCTCTGAACGGACAGCGTGTTGAATCCCACCAGCCCCGCCAGTGTCGCGAGCCCAAACAGCAGAATCGACGGGATCGGATTGCGGATGGACCAGGTGGCGAGATCCATCGTCAGGAGTCGCCGCTCTCGCGGGCAGCGTCAGGGTCGTTGACCACTTTCACCAGATCACCGTTGTTGAGGAAACCCGCACCTTTCAGCACCAGCTTGTCGCCGGCCGAGACGCCGGACAGAATCTCGATCAGGTCGCCTTCGCGTCGGCCGGTATCGACCACCAGCTCGTCCACGACGCTGCCGCTTAAGCGAAACAGCAGCGATCGGCCGTCCCGGATCACGATGCTTGCCGCCGGCACTACCACCGCTGGGGCGTTCCCCAGCTCCAGCCGGCCGCTCGCGAACATGCCGGCGCGCGCGTTGCTGTCCGGTTCGATGTCAACGTAGGCCAGGCCGAGCCGCGTCTGGTTGTCCAGCGAGGCCGCCCGCTGACGTACGTTGCCTGTTGTGGTGGTCCCATCGGGCAGCGTCAGTTTCGCGGTCATGCCTGGACGAACAGCAGCAAACTGTGAGGGGTTCAGCTCGGCCCGCCATTCCAGACGACCCTGCCGGATCATGCGAAAGAGTTCACTGCCCGGCTGCGGCACCTGGCCGAGCGTGGCCGAGCGTGAGGTGATGACCCCGTCATCCGGCGCTATCACCTGCGTGTCTTCCAGCCGAATCTGGAGCGACTTCAGCGAGGCCTCGGCCGCCGCAACCTGGGCGATTGTCGTGTCGGCCGTGGTAACCGCCTGCAGAATGTCCTGTTCGCTGATCGCGCTGGATTTACCCAGCGCCAGCACCCGATCTTTATTGACCTGGGCCTGTTTGCGCATCGCCTTGGCCTCAGCGAGGTTGGCCTCCGCCTGGTTGATATCTGCTTCCACGGTGCGGGCGTCAAAGCTAGCCAGCATCTGGCCTTGGACAACCGTATCACCGACGTCCGCGCTGATCTCCACCAGCGTCAGTCCCGAGACGCGCGCGCCGACCACCGCCTCCTGCCAGGGCGCAATGGCGCCCTGCGCCACCACCACCTGCGGCCAGATCTCGCTGCTGGCGCTGACGGCGGACACCACAGCTACCGGAATCGGCTCTAAAAGCGGATCCTCGGCATCGCTAGCGCCATTTGGCGCTCGAACGAAGAACGTAAGCCCTGCGAGCACTGCAATGCCCAGCAGGGGATAGAGCACTTTCTTCATTGTTAACTTAGCGGACTTTGGGTCCGCGCTGCTCCCTGGTGTCGGTTAGCGCGAAACGGATTAGAAGTCCCATAGTGGACGTCCAATCTACACGGTTCTGTGAACATCCTAATTATCGCCCACTTCGCCCAGAAGTTTCGGGATTGGAGCGGCTTTTTGAGCACATTTCCCACCGCTTCCCGCGTTGAAATGAGCCGGTATCGCGATGCGCAAATTGACACAAAATTCGTGTTACACGAAGATCGTGTAATGAAAAACATCACAATCACCCTCCCTGAAGAGGTCGCCCGCTGGGCGAGAGTATGGGCCGCGAGGCAAAACGGCAGTGTCTCAAAACTCGTCGGAGAGCTACTGACGGAACGCATGAACCAGGAAACCGCCTACCAGGCCTGCATGAATCGCTACTTGAACAAGAGGCCAAAGCCATTAAAGCCGGCTGATGCCCCGCTGCCCGATCGGGCCTCCAGGCATCAACGTTGACCTGGTTTGTTGATACCAATCTGCTGGTCTATGCAAGGGATTCCAGTGAACCCTCCAAACATGGGCGAGCCAGAGATTGGCTAAGCTTCCTGTGGACCACGCAGGGTGGTCGTTTGAGCGTTCAGGTGCTGCAGGAGTATTACGTGACCGTCACTGCAAAGCTCAATCCGGGGCTCAGCCAAAAAGAGGCTCGTGACGACGTAGCGCTCTTTCTTGCCTGGCGTCCTCTGGGCGTCGATAGCGCGCTGCTGGAGGCGGGTTGGCGAGAACAAGATGACTTTGGGTTTTCCTGGTGGGACAGTCTCATTGTGGCAGCCGCACGGCAGCAGGGGTGTAAGGCGCTACTCACAGAAGATTTGCAGCATGGCCAGGATCTGGGTGGACTGCTCGTCGTCGATCCGTTTCGTCGGGAGCCGGAGGAGCTTTAGACGACTCCTAAGCAGTCGTGGATGGCTGATGGGAAAACGTTCGCGATCAGCATACCGCTTCGTCGACGGCTTACGCCGGCCAGGTGCCGGCAAACTGAGCGCGTTCGCCGGTTTGAACGCTGACGCTGTGCGTCCAGACGAAGCCAAGTGCCGCCAGTATAGGGGAATTACGAGATACCATGTCCCTATGCTGCCTGGTGTTCCCTAACCGCTAACTTAGGGCGCAAGCTGCGGAAAATAGTCTCGCAATTTCCGCGGCGTTTAGGTCACTCCACCAAATCGGACTTGTTCCATCGTAGGCTCGATTACTGTCCTAGCTGGCGGCTGTGTTCGGCAAAATGCTGCGCCCGATCAGTGTCACCCTGCGCCGCGTAAAGAGCTGACAGTTCGTCGAATATGTAGTGCCGTTGCGCGTTGCCGGACAACGCCTCGTCCGCCAACCGTTGCTGTATCTCGAGGGCTCTTTCAACCTGACCCAACACGCGCAGGGTTCGAGCAACGTGCCAGCTTGCGTCGCGGATCTGGTTTTCCGGCGCTTGGTCGAGTATCCGAAGCGCCAGTGCGCGCTGAAACTCGGCCAGCGCATCATCGTAGCGGCCTGCCTCAAACAGCGTCTCGCCGAGGTTGCTGCGAAGCGACGGTTCCCAGCGCTGGGCAGCCGGCTGCGTGGAGCGTGTCGCGAGCAGGATCGCCTGCTGATTCCAACGGATTTGTGCCTCTAGTTCCGTCTCCGCAAACGGCATCATATGCAGAGCATCGACGGCTAACCCATCCAATCCGGCCTGTTTTGCGAGAGTCATCGCTTGTCGAAAGGCCTCCAGCGCGAGTGCGCGAGTCTCAGGCGTTTGTGCCCCGTCGGAGTGCTGATGAGATGCGTATGAGCGACCCAGCTCCAACCAATAATAGGTCCGAGCTTCTGGACCCGCTGTCGGGAGCACCTTCTCTATGGCCTCCAGCTCTTGGCGGGCCTGATCGAACTGACGTCGGAAAATATGGACGCGGGCGAGTTGAGTGCGAATGATCATCGCCTCATCGCCGCTAACGGCGGCGAGGGCAGCCTGCATCCGCGCCTCGCTAGCGTTCAGGTCACCCCGCTGCCATAGATCTGCAACCGTCAGTTCAGCAGCGCTGCTTGCGTGAGCGAACCAAAAAACCAATCCAGCAATAGCCGACTTCCATTGCATCGTTCGGTGTCCTCCTGGCTTTTATCCAGCCTAAGGGTCACCGCACCATAGTCAAGTGCGAACAAGGACGTAGCCCTCGCGTATTTCGTTTTGGCCGATTACCCTTTCCGTGATGACGATGACGCAATACCAGGTTGACGCATTTGCTTCCCGGCCGTTTGAGGGGAACCCAGCGGCGGTTTGTCCGCTCAAGAGCTGGCTGGATGACAGTCTGCTCCAGGCGATCGCCGAAGAAAACAACCTGTCAGAAACGGCCTTTTTTGTGCCTGACGGCGAAAGTTTCCACCTGCGCTGGTTTACACCCCGTAGCGAGGTGGATCTTTGCGGCCACGCGACGCTGGCCACAGCACATGTTCTGTTCGAAGAGCTGGGTTACCGTGAGCCAAGCATCAACTTCAACACTCGCAGCGGCCGGCTGACGGTCGAACGGCGCGATGGTGCGCTCGTCATGGACTTTCCCGCCCAGCCGCCTGAACCCTGTGAAGCGTCAGAGGTGCTGATCGAAGGCCTAGGCGTGAAGCCGGTTGCGGCCCTGGCGGCGGACGACTACATCGTGGTGGTCGAGAGTGAGGCGGCGGTCAGGTCGGTGAAACCCAATCACGCGCTGCTGAGCGAGATAGACCGGCGAGGTGCCATCGTCACCGCGGCGGGGAACGGCGTCGATTTTGTCAGCCGGTTTTTTGCCCCGGCGCTCGGCGTGCCGGAGGACCCGGTTACGGGATCAGCCCACTGCGAGCTGGCGCCTTACTGGGCCGATCAACTGGGCAAAAACCACATGACCGCCAGGCAGCTGTCGGCCAGGGGCGGCGAGCTGACCTGTGAGCTGCGCGGAGACCGTGTTGTGCTGACCGGCCAGGCCGTCACCGTGATGCGAACCGACTGGCTGATCGATCTCTAGCGGACCTCTTTTCTGGTCTGCTGTTTTGTCCAAGCCCGTCTAACACCCAGCTACCCGCCCTCAAGGAGTCCATCAATGATCACTGTTCATCATCTGGAAAACTCACGCTCTCAGCGAATCCTTTGGCTGCTCGAAGAGCTCGGCGTGGACTACGAGATTCAGCGCTACGAGCGAGACAAAAAGACTAGCCTGGCTCCCCAGGCGTTGTTCGACGTCCACCCGCTGGGTAAGTCGCCGGTGATCACCGACGATGACGTCACGGTGGCCGAAACGGGTGCCATCTTTGAATACATCATGGATCAATACGCTGACGGGCGGCTTCGCCCGGGAGACGACGCTGCCGCAAAGCGAGCCTACACCTATTGGCTGCACTACGCAGAGGGCACCATCATGCCGCTGATGGTGATGTCACTGATCTTCAACAAAATCGAAACCGCTCCTATGCCGTTCTTCGTCAAGCCAATCGCGAAGGGTATTGTCCGGGAGGTGAACAAGAGCTATCTCGGACCGAACCTGGACCGCAATCTCGATTTCATCGAGGTGTCGTTGTCGCAGTCCACGTGGTTTACCGGCGAGGGGATGACGGCGGTCGACATTCTTATGAGCTTTCCCATCGAGGCGGCGGCCGCACGGGGCGGGCTGCTGGACGATCGTCCGAAAATGAAGGCGTTTCTCACGCGAATCGGGACACTACCAGCGTACCGGCGCGCGCTGGAGCGGGGCGGCGACTACCTTTACGCGGCCATCTGAGGCTGTGATCCGCATCTGTTAGGTGAGTTAAATCGATCACAGCGACTACCCGGATGTGGTTCGCCTAGCGGGCTTCGTCCTGCAGACGAACGGGCCCCGGACCCTGTGTGGCCAATTCGTCCTCGGGGTTGTAGATCGGGCAGCTTTCCAGCGACAGACAGCCGCAGCCGATGCAGCCGGTCAGACTGTCTCTGAGCTTTTCCAGCCGCGTAATGCGGTCGTTCAGCTTATTGCGCCATCGTTCGGACATCCGCGACCACGATTTCTTGCCCGGAGCCCGGTAACGCGGCAGCGGCGCGAATACCGCGGCGATTTCCTCGAGTGATATGCCTAGCTTTTGCGCCGTTTTGATCACCGACACACGACGGATCACGTCGCTGCCGTAGCGCCGATGGTTGCCCGCATTGCGGCTGCCGTGAATCAGCCCTTTGGCTTCATAAAAATGCAGTGCCGAGATGGCCACGCCCGTGCGACGCGCCACGGCTCCGACGCTATAGGTTTGTGATTTCATGTCTTGACCTCAACTTAACTTGAGGTTTTAGCATGCTGACGCACTGGCTGGCAAAGCCGTTAGCGGAATCTACGATGACAACAAAGGCGAGCTTCGGGCCACCGACGGGCCCCGTCCTACAACGCATGCTCGAGAAAAAGCAGCGATTGCTTCGAGCGCTGAAGCGAGGGTTTTCCGATCCGGACTTTCGGCGGCGACTTCACCAGCTTGCTGCCGGCGTGATGAGAAACAAGTAGGCGGTTGAGCAGCTGTAAAACCAAAAAACCCCGGAGCGCTGCCCCGGGGTTTTCGTTTCACCTTGCAGTACGGCTGCGCTACGCCTTTTCGGTCGGCTCCATTTTCCAAAGCACGTTCTCACTGCACTCGGAAATGCCGTCAAACAGCATCTGCATTTCTTCGCCGCCTTCCGCGTCGAGGGTTTCCTGGACTTTGGCCCAGGCGGTCAGGCTCGGGTAGGAGTCGACAAACAGAAAAATCTGGCTGTTGCCCACTACCGCTGTGCCGATCGAGCTGCTTACCTCGACGCCCGATTTGTCGGTGACCCAGGACAGCCACTTGGCGTTTGCCGCCTGGACGTCTTTCACCGTTTTCCCTTTCTCGGTTTTGCAGGTGTACGACTCGACGTAAGTGTCCGCGGTCGCCATACCGCTGATCGCCAGTGCCCCAATACCGACTAACGCTGCCATGTTCGTTCGAAGATTGTTCATCGTTGTTCTCCCTGTTCTTGTTAATGGCCAGCGGTTTGAGTGTAGCTCGCATGTGTGGTCGCCAGAAGGAAAAGCGGCGGGAGTAGTGATTTCGGACCCAAGGCCTTAGAAACCTCGGTCTTTTTGACCGAAAACAGCGATCTTCGCTTGTTCCGGACGCGGTGCCGGCAGGAATACATGCTGAATCCGATCCGGGGTCGCAGCCGGAATCGATGAGGAAAACCCATATCATTCGGGCCGCCCCTTTCTCGATGCGCCTTGCTATCCTGCGCTAATGTTTCGCGCCCGCTCTGAAGCTAGTCATGAAACTCGGCGCTCGTCATTCCGACGACTGATCTTTTTGGCAGTTACGCTATTGTCTGCGGTGCCATCCTGCCGCGGCGATACGATCATTCGAATCGGTTCCCACCTCCAGGCCCGCACCACCGCAATCTCAAAAATTGTTCTTCCCTGGCTGGAAGCCGTGCGGGCTGAGGTTGGAGATCAGGTCACCATCAGGGAGTATTGGGGCGGCTCGCTGGGCCGCCACGCCGACAAGCAGATGGAGCTGGTGCAGAGCGGGGTGCTGGACATCGGTTACGTTGTCCCGGCCTACACTTCGGGTCAGTTTCCCGAGCTGGGTATCTTTGAGTTGCCCTATTTCTTCGAGTCGGCGGAAGTTGCCGGGCTGGTGGGGTGGTCCCTGTATGAGCAGGAAAAGCTCAGCGGCTTTGACCGGGTCCACCTGCTCGGAATATTCACCACGCAGCCGGCGGGGCTCTTTATGAGAACACCCGTCACGCGCGTCGAGGACCTCAGGGGTCTGAAGGTTCGTTCTCTTGGCGCGATCCACAACAGCTGGCTCGAAGCATTCGGTGCCGCAGCGCAAACCATGAACCCGATCGACATGAATCAGTCGCTGAGTCGGGGCATGCTCGACGGCGGCATCCAGGGCTGGTCCGGTATGCGAACCTTCGACAGCTTTCCGCTGGTTGATCAGGCTTGGTCGGTGCCGCTCGGCACCACCGCCTTTCTGCTGCTGATCAACCAGCAGAGCTGGGAACGGTTGCCGGAGCCGGTGCGTAAGGCAATGCGCAAGCACGGCGGTCCGGCGCTGGCCCGCGCCAGCGCGCTCGCCTTCCAAGCGTTTGGTGAGCGGATTCAAAGTGATCTGCGGCGGGAAAATCGCGTGGCAATTGTGGCGCCCGATGAAGGTATCGAAGCTGAGTTTCGCCGGCGCTCAAAGGATATTCATCGCGCCTGGGCGATGCGCACGCCGACGGGTTCGGAGATCTTCGATGCGGCGACACGCCTGCGAGACGATTTGCTGAGCGATGGTGTGATCGAAAATTGACCCTGACCTCTACGATCGACCGCTGGTTTGACCGGCTGACGGGTGCACTGGCGCTCGCCGGGTTTGCCGGTCTGGTGCTGTTTGCCGCGCTGACGTTCTACGACGGTACCGCGCGCTACTTCAACTGGCCGCGCGTGTCGGGCTTCAGCGACTACGCGGCGCTCTGGTTCCCCGTGGTAATCGCTTCATGTTTTCCGGCCAGCCTGATGAAAGGGTCCCACATTACCGTCAAGCTCGCCGGCAGCCTCGGCGGGCCGGGATGGCGGCGTTGGTTGGACGGTTTTGCTGCCGCCGTCACGCTGGTGGTTTTTGCGCTGGTTGCATGGCAGCTGATTGAAATGAGCCGCGAGCTGGCGGCCGCCGGACGAACAACCCCCACGATTGAAATGCCCGTGGCGCCCTGGTGGTTTGCGGCGAGCGCTATCTTCGCCTTAAGCGTTCCCGTCCAGGGCTGGGTGCTGCTGCGGACGCTTGGCGGGGCGTGGCGCGGCGAGGACGCGCCGCGGTCAGCGGGAGAATCGCTTTGACCGGGGATATGTGGATCGGTCTGGGCGGGTTGGCCGGCCTTTTCCTGCTGATCGCCCTGCACGTTCCCATCGGCGTTGCCCTGATCCTCGTCGGCGTGTTGGGCACCGGCACGCTGATCGGCTTTGAGCCCGCTCTGAGCCTGCTGGCGATCGAACCGTCGGCCTCCATGGCGTCAGAAGGTCTAGCCATCGTCGCCCTGTTCATCCTCATGGGAAACCTGGCGCACGTCAGCGGATTGTCGGCTGAGCTCTACCGGGTCGCCGATCATTTCCTCGGCCATCTTCGGGGCGGACTGGTATTCGCCACCGTGGGCGCCAGCGCCGGTTTCGGCGCGGTTTGCGGTTCATCGGTTGCCACCACGGCCACCATGGCCAAAATTGCCCTGCCGGAGATGCTTGACCGCGGCTACGCGCGGTCACTGGCGGCCGGGTCGATCGCTTCGGGTGGAACGCTCGGCATGATGATTCCGCCGTCGCTGATCCTCATCCTCTACGGCGTTCTGACCGAGAACTCCGTGATGGCGTTATTCATTGCCGCCATTGTTCCGGGAGTGCTCGCCGTGGTGTTCTACGTGCTGAGCGTTTTTCTGACCGTACGATTACGCCCAGCGCTGGCCGCGCCAGGGCCACGCCGCACGTGGGCCGATCGGCGCCGGGCACTGGTCGACAGCTGGGGCATTGTCACCCTCATTGCGGCGGTGTCGGGCGGCATCTATGGCGGCGTCTTCACCGTGGCTGAGGCGGCGGCGGTTGGAACCACCGCGGCGCTGCTGCTCGGCGTGTTTCGAAGGCGCCTGGACGGCCGAAAATTTATCGCCTGTCTGCGCGATTCGGCTTCGAGTACCGGGATGATCTTTGTCATCATCATCGGCGCTTCGGTATACAGCTACTTTGCGACGTTGTCTGGTTTGCCGACCGCAATCGTCGATTGGATCAGCGGGCTCGGTCTGCCGCCCCTGGCGGTCATTACTATGCTGTTGTTGATGTACCTGGTGCTCGGCAGCGTGTTCGACACCATTGCGGCGATGGTGCTGACGCTCCCGGTGGTGTACCCGCTGATCCTTGACATGGGTTACGACCCGATCTGGTGGGGCATCATCAACGTGGTGGTGATGGAGCTTGGAATGATCACCCCACCGTTTGGCATCAATGTCTTTGTCCTGCGGGGTATGGCGAACGACATCCCGCTGGGCGCCATCTACCGGGGCGTCGTGCCTTTTGTCGTCGCCGACCTGCTGCGTTTAGTGGTGCTGGTGCTGCTGCCGGCGTTGACCCTATGGCTTCCGATGGAGCTGGGCTGGATCAAAGCCAAGTAGATCAAGCATCTACGCCGCCCCAAATCGCGTCCGCGGTCTGGACCACGAGCTCGAGCTTGCGGCGCTGATCGTCGAACGTCAGCTCGTTGCCCTCCTCGGTGGAGGCGAATCCGCATTGAGGCGCGATGCCGAGCTGATCAAGATCAACGTATTTGGACGCCTCATCGAACTTTCTTTTAAGTGCCTCCACCGGCTCCAACTGCGGCGTCTTGGTCGTAATGAATCCCGGCATGACGCGCTTATGGCCTTTCGGCAAAAGGCGAAGTGGCTCCAGCCCTCCAGCGCGGTCGCTATCGTATTCCATGAAATAGATGTCGACATCGGTCTGGTTGAACACTGCGTCCGCAGCGGGGTCGTAGGCTCCCTCTGCCGCCCAGGTTGATCGGAAATTTCCGCGGCAAAGGTGCATGGCGATGACCATGTCGTCAGGCCGGTCCTCGATCGCGTCGTGCATCATCTTGGCGTACTGGGTGATTAGCCAGTCCGGATCCATGCCCTGCGCGCGTTTTTCCTCGCGATGTTTCGGGTCGCAAAGGTAAGCAAAAAAGATGTCGTCCAGCTGCAGGTAGCGGCAGCCTGCTTCGTAAAAGGCGTGAACCGCCTTTCGGTAAGTCTGGCCAACGTCGTGGAACAACACTTCCGGATCTTTGTAGGCTTCAACCTTGATGTCATCGGCGGCGGTGCGGAAATGGCAGGCGCTCGGTCCGGGGATAGAGATCTTGGGCTGGACCTGACTGACCGACTGCAGGAAGCGAAAATGATCCAGCATCGGATGGTCGTCCGGGAAGTCGAGCCTGCCCGTGATCGTTGGGAAGATCGGCCGCAGATTCATACCGTGAAACGGTAACCCCTCGTTGCGCTCGACCAGCTCCAGGCCCTCAAGCGCCGCCATAAAATCGTAGTGCCAGAACGACCGACGCATCTCGCCGTCGGTCACCGCCTGAAGACCAACACTTTCCTGCATGGTGACCATGTCGCGGATCGCGTCGTCTTCGACCGCCTTGAGCTCGTCGCAGGTCGCAAAACCGTCAGGCCCCAGCGCTTCAGCCTGGTAGGCCTTTCGGGCCTTGTGAACAGACCCCGGTCGGAGGAGGCTGCCAACGTGGTCAGCGCGGTAAGGAGCCTTGGAATTCATGTTGTTCTCCCTCAAGAAACCGATGGATCACGGCACACACTATGGTAGCGTTTCCCCGACTCTCCGGGGTGACTGACGCTATGGATACCGCGCAACTGTTTCAACACGCCGGCCAGGCCGCGATGCTCGGCTGGGTGATTCTGCTATTGCTGCCGCGACATCGCTATGTGTTTTGGCTGCCGCGCTACGCCATTCCTTTTGGGTTGTGTCTGCTCTACGCGGCGCTTTGGTTTGGCTATGGATTTACCGGCGACGGTGGATTTGATTCGCTAACCTCCGTACGTGCGCTGTTTGAGCGCGACGAGGTGCTGCTGGCCGGCTGGGTGCATTACCTCGCGTTTGATTTGTTTATCGGCAGCTGGATTGCGCAGGAGGCGGATGCGCTGCGCATCTCACGCCTGCTGCAGGCGCCTTTGCTGGTCGCGACCTTTCTCTTTGGGCCGGTTGGCCTTGGTATTTTTCTTGCGCTGCGCTCTGGCTACCGCTGGCGCCAGTCGGAGGTTGCGCCGTCGTGAGTACAGACCGTTTACTAACGCTCAGGCTGCCGCTGGCCGGCGCCCAAAACCCGGATCGGGTCACCCACCTGCTCGCCTCCGCGGCGCTTTTTGCTCTGGCGATGTTTGTGGTGCTGCTCCCGCCCTGGCTTACCGATCCACGTCTGTTCGAAGGAGCGCCAATCTTTTCCAAGCCGCAGAAGTTCAACCTGTCGATGGCGGTGCATTTCTTTACGCTGGCGCTGCTTGCTCAACAGCTACCCCGGGCGGTCCGGCGCGGGCCGATACTGCTAACCACCAGCTATCTGGCGGTGGCGGCGATGCTGCTCGAAATTATCTACATCACGCTCCAGGCGGCCCGCGGCCGCCGCTCACATTTCAATTTCGAAACGGGCATCGAGGCGAGTATGTATGCCGTCATGGGCGTTGGTGCCGTCACGCTGATCGCCGCTGCCGTGGTGCTGGCAATTCTGCTCTGGCGTCGCGGGCAGACGGATATGCCGGGCTATCGCTGGGGCTCGATCCTGGGATTGATCACGGGCTTTGTCGTTACCGGCGTCGTGGCGGGCGTCCAGTCATCCATCGGCACCCATCCCGCTGACGCTCACCCGTCCGGCGGTGCGGTCATCCCGTGGATCGGGTGGTCACGCGAGGTTGGTGACCTCCGGCCCGCTCACTTCGTCGCGCTGCACCTGATGCAGACGGTACCGCTGATTGGTTATCTGGCGGACCGTCGGGGTCTGGCCGCGGTGCCGATCGTGATTGTGGCCACGCTCCTGCAACTGGTGCTGGCGTTTGCGCTCTTTGCTCAGGCGCTTGCGGGCAAGGCGTTGTGGCCGATCTAGCAAACCTTTCTTGAGCGTGAACAAGAATGCCCGGGGCCGAGCGTCGGCACCGGGCATTAGCGTTACTCAAACCCGCTGCTGAATAGCGTGTCCACGGGTGAGACGACCTCCGTGGTCTCAGCTGCCGTGTTGTTGATCGACTGCGGATCTATCTCCGCAGCAGAGGCTGTGGCGATCATCGTCATTTGCGTATCGGTGTCGGGCGCCTGCACGTTGATGTCGACCGACCGGCTGTCGCCATTGGCGAGAATTCCAAGCTGGCAATCCACCCGGGTGCCGGCAGCGCTGCAGTCAAAACCGACGCTGGCTTCGCTGATAAACGTGCTGTCGAGGGGGAGGCTCGTCCCCAGCATGACGTCGCTGGCGTTACTCGGACCGTTGTTAGTCACGGTCACCGTGTAGGTGACCAGGCCATCTGGCTGCACAGGGTCTACGTTGTCCGTCAGTTCCACCGCGATATCCGCCACCGGATTGTTGCCGGTGACCAGCAGTGTGCCGGCTACCAGATTGTTATTGGTCACCGCATCGACGGTGTCTCCCTGAAAGGTGACGCTCACCGACTGGAGGTAAGGAAAGGTTGTATCGGCTGCGCCGTCAGCCTCCGCCCTGACTTGCATCGGCAGCAATCGATCTTGCGGCAGGATTACACCAAACAGCACGTTGCAGCTGATCTCGACCGCGTAATCGGCATACGGCGTCTGAGAGCAGCCGAAGTAGATGCTTGTATCGATCTCCACAGAGTTCGGGTCTACGCCTCGCATGATGTAGCGGTAGCCGGTGCCGATGGGCGCCGGCGACAGTCCATCATTTCTGAGCGTGATTTCCATTTCGACCGTCGTACCGCTGTCGACCGACTCCACGAGCGGGTCGCCGTCGGTGTTCGGCGCCAGCAGCGTCAGTTCGGGGACCACATCGAAGAAGGCGATGCTGTCACCCGGCGCTTCGACGGCACCCACATCGACCGGCCCGCCGTTATCGATGCCCGGAGCATCCTGAGGTCGCTGTCGGAAGGTTCCATCGATGGTAGTGTCGCTGGTCAGCAGCTCGTAGCCGCAGGCGTCGATGCCGGCGGCCTCCCCACTGGTCGCAAGCCCGAAGTCTCCGTTGTCCGGGTCGATCAGAGTCTGGCCGCGGTCGATCAGGTCCTCCACGTCCGTGACAAGGCTGAGACTAACCAGATCATCGGGATCGTCCAAGACGCTGCATCGCACCAGTGAATTTTCGGTCGGGGACGATGCCATATAGTCTTGAAAATCGTTCGAAATCAGGGGCAACGTAAAGTTGCTGTCCAGCATCAGTGATCCATCGATCCGAAATCGGTAATCAGTAGAGTTTCGTCGAATAAAGCCGCTGAAGAAGCCGAAATCGTCACCTTTGTTTCCGGTGCTCGTGAATTCGGCCGCGGTGCTGTTGATGAGCGCAAACTGATGATCAGCTTTTGACATAGAGGCGTGGAAAACGCTGTTGGCGCCGTAACCAAAGTGGCGATAGAAGACGCTGTTGGTGATCAGAACGTCACTGTCGCTGGCCGAGATAGCGGCCCCGCGAGGGTCATAATCGTGGACGTCGAATCCTAATGGGCAGGTGTCCTGGTCATAGCTGGCTTCGTTGTCTCGAAAGAGGACCTTGTCGATACGCAGCGTGGAATCGATCGAATAGATCCCGCCACCGTGGCCTGGTTCATGCGTGCAAAATTGAAAGGCCACAACCTCGAATTCGACGTCGTAGTCACCGATGGATTGATTTTCGGCGATCAAGATACAGGCTTCCTGCTCAGCTGGATCCTGCCCGCAGGCCATACTGCTGCTGATGGCGCCGTTTAGCGTTAGGTGGCTGTCATCCCTGGCGTAGATCCCAGCGCCGCGGACGGCCCGATTGCCCGTCATCTTCATGCCTGCAATGGTGGCTTGAGAACGATTCAGAAAGATCCCGCCGCCTACGTGGCTGTTCTTGCCAGCCCCCGGATCTTTGTGGTCGCTGATCTGGACTAGGGCGGCATTGTCTTCTACAAAAAGTGGCTGGCTGCGTCCGGTCGTCATCGTTGAATCGACGAGGTAGAGGCCGCCGCCACCGAGCAACGACAGCGCATCAAACTCTTTCGCGGACGGGAAATCCGACAGCATGCGAAGCGCGCGGTTGTCGCGGATGACTCGTCGCTCATCGCTTTGATCCGGATCGTTGCGTGTCGTGAGGCTGCAGTTTTCCAGGTACATGCCGCCGCCAAGTCCACTCTCCGGATTTTCTACCGCCGGATTGCCGCTGAAATAGATGGCGTCGTTGCCGGAGATTTGGCCTGACTGAAATTCAATAGTTCCGGTATCGCAGGCGATACCCCCGCCGCGCGACGCGCGATTGCCGGAGATCTGAATCGACTTCAGCACCAGCTCCTTGCCGCCGGCGCCGTTCATCGCAATCGCGCCGCCCCGGCTGACTGTGTCATCGAACCCGTTGTCCAGCAGCGATACGTTATCGAGTACCAGACGGGACGTAACTGCCGTATTGCCGTTCACCATAAGGATGCCCGAACCGGTTGCCGCCCGGAGATTGCGCAGGACAAAGTTGTTTAGTCGAATGACCACGTTGTTATTGCCGACGCCGGTGGATATACCGCTCAAGCCCTGGGAAAGCTGATCGCCGTCGATTTCCGTGGTGCTTGTCGGCGAGCCGCCGCAGCTCGTATAACCCCCGGTGACTTCCACCGAGCGATTGAGCAGAACGGGCTCGGTGACCAGGAGGTCCTGGTTCACCAGGATATGAAATTCGCCGTCGGCCGCGTTGACCGGCACGGCCTGGTGCGCGTCGTTGATTGAGTTGAAGTCGCAGGAAGGCTCGTCACCCACCCGCAGCAGCGTTTGCGCCTGTAGCGAACTTGCTGACATCGCTAGAGTTAAGGGAATCAGAAATTTCATCGTGTTCTCCATCGTTTTTAAAGTCGTTGGCAGGGTTTTCTGCCCGTCATTGGCTAGAAACGAGGGGAAATCCAATGTTCGCCAAATTTTTTTGATTCAGCGGTGGTTAACGGATTGGCACGAAGAGTTTTTCAAATAAATCAGTTGCTTGGAGAGCTGTTGCGGCTGAGCAAAGAGAGCCAGCCTCTGTGCTACGATCGAGCTGGAAGCGCATAAGCGCTCATGAGTCGGAGCTAAAACACCCCCGATGTCTGGCGTCCTATTGCTTGAAACCGGCGGCGGTCTGGAAGTGCTGACCCGTTTTGCGGACGACGACGCGCAGACGAGCGGCCGTCACCTCGAGCCAGGTACGCCGATCGGTCCATATGAGGTAGGCGAGCGCGTTGGGCACGGGGGCATGGGGTCGGTCTATCGGGCCGTACGTCGGCACGACGGCTTCGAACAGGAGGTGGCGCTCAAGATCATCCGATCTGGCAGCGTCCCTCGCGACGAGCTGCTTGCCAGGTTCAGGCATGAGCAAAGGATTCTGGCAAGCCTGAACGCTCTCGGCGTGAGCCGAATGCTGGACAGTGGAGTCAGCGAGAACGGCCATCCTTACCTGGTGATGGAATACATCGAGGGTATGCCGCTGCAGGAGTATTGTGAGCAGCGCGAGCTTTCGACTCGCGATCGACTTGAGCAGCTCATCCGCCTTTGCCGCATCATCGCGCACTGCCATCGGCGCGGGGTGATCCACGGCGACATCAAATCGAATAACGTGCTGATCGACACCGATGGCGAAGTCCGGCTGCTCGATTTTGGTATCGCCGAAATGCTGGGCGACCGCGAGCATCCCGAGTCCGATGAGCCGCGTTCGGTTGCTATGACCCTGGCGGTGGCGAGTCCGGAGCAGGCACTGGGTGAACCCGTGACCACCGAGTCCGACGTTTACCAGCTTGGGCTGATGATTTACAGCTTGCTGTCCGGAACAACACCCCACCGCGTTCAGCCGGAGTCGGAGCCAGACACCTGGGCAACCCAGATCACCACGCTGCCGCTCCCGTCAGTCGACGAACACGTGAGGTGGCTCAAGCGGGATCGGGTCTCTGACTTTGGCGACCTCAACGACATCGCTCGAACGGCGACCGCGAAGAATCCTGAGAGCCGTTACCGCAGCGCAGACCTCCTGGCCGACGATCTGCTCAGCTATCTCGATCATCGGCCAATTTCGACCCGTCAGCACGATCGCTGGTATCGCCTGGGTAAATTGATGAGGCGAAACCGCCTGGCGTCAGCGTTGGCGTTGCTTCTATCGGTCGCCTTGCCGACGGCGCTCGCTGCGTATATCCAGCAGCTCAACGCGAGCCGGGCCGCGGCGGAGACGGCGGCACTCAAGGCCAGCCGCACGCTCGACTTTATCTCCAGCCTGTTTGAAATCTCGGCGCCGGAAAACCGCCTTGGCGAACCGGTCACCGCCAAGCAGCTTCTCGATCAGGGTGTACAGAAGCTGGAGCCGCTGCGGCAGTCGGATCCTCGGAGCTTTGCTGAACTTCGTCTCGAACTGGTCGGACGTTACCTGCGGCTCGCGGAGTATGGTTCGGCCCTCGATCTTGCCGTAGACACGCTGGCGGTGATTCGCAGCGACGAGCGCTACGGCGATTTGCTGGTGTTCGCGCTGGACCAGCAGGCGACCGCCCTGAGCGGTCTTGAGCGTCACGCTGAGGCGCTGACGCTCGCGCAGCAGGCTTGGGACCTTTTCACCGTGGCGCCCGAAAATCATCCGAGGGTCAAGGCTTATCTACTGCACTACTCGCTCGCCAATGCTAGCTTTTTTCTAGGTCGGCTGGAGCAGGCCGAAGAGGAATCGCTGGCGGCGTTGGGCAGCCTTGACAGCGAAGAGGCGATGGAGGCGCAGGGGAACGTCAAAATTCGGATTCATCAGATGCTCGGCAATGTCTCTCGAAAGATGGGTAACCCTCAGGGTGCTCTCGAACAATTCCAGCTGGCCCACGATCGGGTGGTCGAGGAATACGGTTCTAACCATCCTGAATTTGTCCGCTCTCTGGGGAATCTGAGCCTGGCGAACTGGGGGCTTGGCAACTACGGCAAGGCGCTGGCGTTGAGCGAATCGGTCTATGACGCCAATCGGCGGGTCTACGGGGCGCGCAATAAGCACACGTCGACGGCATTGGGAAACCTGGCGCTAAACTACGTTGAGGTAGGGCGCTACGACGAAGCGATCGAAAAGCTCAGCGAGCAGCAAGGAATCGTCAGCGAGCTCGGCCTCGGTGCTCGCAGCGTCGGCAATAACTGGCACAACACGGGTTTTGCGCTTCAGTCGGCGGGACGCTATCGCGAAGCGCAGCAGTCCTATGAGCAGGCGCTGGACGCGATTGTCGAGGCAAGCGGCGAGGACTCGCTGTGGGCGGCCAATATGCTTGGCAATCTGGGAGAGGTGGCCGTCGAGCTAGGCGAATTTCAGCAGGCTGAGGCCTATTTCGAACGGTCTCTCAACATCAAACAAAAGCGCTTGGACGACACCAGCAGCGGGATGGCGTGGCCCTACTACGGGATGGGTTTGCTGGACCTGCGTCGAGGCCGCCTAGATTCTGCAACCGCCCATCTTGGCGAAGCGCTGGATCGCCTGATCGCGACGCTGGGACAGGATCATCCGGAAACGGCGTTTCCGCTTACGGCGCTGGGAATGCTCGCGATCGAAGCGGGAGACTACGCGGAGGCCCAGCGCCATCTGGAGAAGGCGCTGGCGCTACGATCTCACCTGCCATCGCAAGCCGGTCCGCGGCAGCAAACCGTGTCAGCGCTGGCTGAGGCGCTGGCGGCCCAGGGCAAAGAGGACGAGCTTGCGCGGCTAAGAGCACAGGTCGAGTAGAAGGCGACCAAGCTATACCGCTTTAAACCAGAACGCCTTCACCCTGCCCGTTTGTAAGTCGCTGTTTTAGAAGAGATTTAAATTGATTAGATTTCCGTTGGATTTCCTTCAAGACCTTCATAGCTGAATTCCGCACGATCAAGCTCACGATTTCGATCGATCAGGCAAAGGAGTGCAGGGCGTGAATACCAGCGCAGTCGATTTTCCCCGTTGGCGGTCAGTTGGCGACACCCTAAGGGTGTTCGCTCTTCTGGCAGGCCCCGCGCTGGCGATGGCCGGTACACCCCCGGAACCACCGCCCCCGGTTCCGGAGGTCTATGAACTGGTTCCTCTGGGCCCTGACTACCAGGGTCTGGCAATGAACGATGCCGGGGAGGTGCTGCTGACCGATGCGATCAACGTGGCTTTCGACGAACCCTTCGACGTGCAGCGCAGCATCTGGCGGGATGCGAATCGCGACGGCGTGATCGACAACGATGAGCTGGAGCCGGTGTGCCGCTGGCGGCGAACCTTCAGCACCCCCCAGAACGACTTTCCGCCGGATATGTTTCTTTCGGGGTGCAGCAACAGCGGCTTGGGAGGGCTACTGAATAATTTGGGTCAGGTGGTTCTGGTCGATTGGGAAGAGTCTCGAGTGGTGCTCTCCTGCACGCCCTTGCCCGGTCGAACCTGCGCGATGCGAACTGATCGCTTCGTGAAGGCCTTTTTCTGGAATCGTGGTTCCGTGACGTTGATTGACGACGTTGCCGACACGCAGGGCGGTGGCAATGGGGACATGGTCCAGAACACGCAAATCTCTGACCTGAATGACCTCGGTACTTTTGTTGGTCAGACCCTTCGGCTTTCACCTTTTGGCTCCGAGCCGTTTCTGTGGGACGGCGCGCTCCAGCGACAGCCGGAGCTACGAAATATCTTTGGCGCCCTTCGGATCAACAACCTCGGACAGATCGCCGCGCAGACTGATCTCATTCAGCCAAGCGGCACCATCGTGCCCTTCGGCGGGGTGATCTACGACTTGAACAACCTCGGAGACCTGGTCCTGACCGACGATATGGACCGCCGGGGACTCAACGTATGGCTCGAAGACGGCACCATCTATGACCTGACGCCGGCGCTGGTGGAGCGTGGTCAGGAGTTTGCGCCCAGCGCTTACGCGTTTAACGATCGGAGGCAGTTGGTATTCGTCACGCCAGACGAAAACCAGGACCGCAAGGTGATCAACCTGTTCCAGGACGACAACCAGAACGGCCAGGTTGATCCAGAAGAGATTTACGACCTGCGTCTGCGTTTGCCCGATCCTCTGCCGTTTGAGTTTGTTCGCCGTATCCGCAAGCTCAACAATCGGGGCCAGATGCTGCTCGATACCAGCACCGGTGATTACCTGATGCGGCCCCAGCAGCCCTGGCTGATGATGGTGGTGCTGGCGCTGGACGACACGCTGCAGTTCGACGCCGCCCGCCAGGCTGCGCGGGTGCAGGTGCTGCTCAACGATCTGGAGGCTGCCGCCATGAACCCGGCTGTGAAGGTGGTAGCGCTGGTGGACGGCCCGGAGCCAAACGACAGCTTCTACTACCTGATCCAGCCCGACGACAGCGATGAGCTGCTCGCCAACTACGAAGACGGCGTGAACCGCTTTCCGCTGGGGGAGGCGGATCTGGCGCAGGCCGGCACGCTCACCGAATTTGTGCGCTGGGCCCGCAACCGGGCGCCGGCGGCGTCCGAATTGCTGGTGCTGGAGGGCGCCGGTGGGGTCGGCGGTCTGCTCGTGGACGACACCTCCGAGTTTGAGCCGCCGTTTATGTCAATGAGCCAGTTTCAGGCGGCCATGGCGGACATCGGCAGCGACGGCCCGGTGGATGCGCTTTATCTGAAAACGCCCTTTCAGGCCATGCTGGAGGTGGGTTTTTCTGCAGCGCCCGGCGCGCGCTATCTGATTGCCAGCCAGGAATACATCTGGCGCTTCCCGGCCATCTATCGCCGTATCGGTGAGCGGTTGACGGGCGTCGGCGCGACCGAGCGGCTGGAGGATACGCTGCTGGCGCTTACCCAGGCCATTTCCGCTGAGCGGTCCATTGTTCTCGGAGGAGAAACACTGATTCCGGTAACAACGTCACTGGTCAACCTCAACAAGCTGCAGCCGGCGCTGGACCTCGCCAACCTGACGGCGCTGGCGCTGAACACCAATTTGCCGCTCTATCGCCCGGCGCTGGAGGCGACGCTGGACATTGTTCAGCGCTTTGATACGTCCGGTGACTCGCAGCATACGAAAGAAGACGATCTGATTGATCTGTTTGTTTTTGTTGGATTGCTACGCGGGTTTGCGGAGCAATTGCTCGACATCGACCCCGCCACCGACCCGCTGCTCAGTAGCGACATTACCGAAGCTGAGTTCAGGGCAGGTACCGAATATGTGGTCGGTGCGTTTCAATCTGAGGATGAAACGTCTGTCGGCACCGACGTGTCGTTTGCGCTAGGCGTATCGATTTTCTTCCCTAGCGATGCGAAGCGATTCTACGACGGCGCCAACTACAGCTTTGCCGCCGGCACCGTTTGGAACAGCGGCCCGGGCAACAAGGGTCTGGCGCCGAGCGGTCCTCCGCTGTACGAACCGCCCGCCTGGGGTCAGTTCATCGCGGACTACGTGGCGTTGACCAACCCTGATGCGCCAGGCGTGGACGATTTGCCCCGGCCCGACGTAGCGCAGCCGGTGCCGATCGACATCACGCCCAACCGGATTTTTGGCAATGGTTTTGAATCGGCTGCCGCGCCGTAGGTCCCTCGCAGGCGCGCCTTACCAACGCAACAGAAGTCTAAACGCGATCAGGCGCCGGCAAATCTTTTTGCAGCTGACTGCGAGCCTGCTGCCACTTTCGCTGCACCGTGCGATGGGTCATCGAGAGCGCTGACGCCACCTCGTTGTCCGACATGCCGGCAAAGTATTTGAGCTCAAAGACCCGGGCCAGATCCTCGTCACTCTGCTCTAGCCGCTGAATCGCTTTGTCGATCTGCAGCACGAGATGCAGCGGCTGGCTGTCGCCACTGACCTCCGCAAAATCCTGGGACGTTTCCGGTCGGGCGAGCTTGCGGCGTGCCTCATCAATGACAATCTGGCGAGCCGCCATGGCGGCGGTTCGAAAGAAGTGTTCCCGATTTTTGAACTCAAAGTTTTTGTTCTTGCTGAGACGCAGATAGAGGATATTGACCACCTCGGTGGTATCCATATTTCCACTGCGGCTCTGCCGCCGGGCGATGTTCTTCAGGTGCGAATAGACGAGCTTGTAGAGCGCCTGCGCGCTGTCCTGATTGCCGGACTGGCCCCGGTTGATCAGGTGGGTGATCTGGTCGTACTCGTCCTGTGGTTCCGACATTTCAATGCGGCGGCAGTGCCTGCCAGGTTGGTTGCCTAAGCATGCAGAAACCCGGGCCGGGAGTCGAGTGCCGGCCGGCCGCTAGGGTTATTGTCGGGCGAGGGGCTTACCGCTTCGCTGATGGCGCCAGCGGTCAACGGCACCGGCGACAGTCAGCACCACCGCCAACGCTCCGGTCAGAATTCCTAGCAGGCCCAGCGCCAGGGCCATTTGAAGCAGCAACGTCATCATCATCCATTACTCTGCCGTCCAGTTAATAGACGTCTAGGAACGGACAATCCCTCGCCGGTCGGCGAGAATCAGCTGTTGTTGGTGCTCGACGCGGAGCCGAGAAAATCCCGGATCGCCGAGACAAACGCCTGTGAGGAAGGCTCACGACCCAGCAGCAGGTGGTTGTCACTCTCAAGTCCCAGAAACTCTGCGTTGGGAATGGCGGTGGCGAGATCGATGCCGGTCTGCACGGGGATGCGCTGATCGCGTAGCGAATGAATTACCAGCGTTGGCACCCGAAGCTTGCTCAGGAGGTGTCGGACGTCGATGTCCCCGAAGGCGGACAAAAAGCGCACCGCATTTTCCGGCGACGCGGTGGCCCGCTGAAACTCGTTGAACCACTCCAACTCTTCCGGTGTCGCCGTAGGCATAAAGGTCGATGAAAAGATCTGCCGGTAGGCCGGGTTGTCCTGACCCCAGCCGGAGGCGGTTAACGTCATGATCGCCTCCCGCTCACGGATGGTCTCTTCGTTGGCGTCGATACGCCAACCTGCAGGATAGCCCCCGAATAAGATGAGCTTCGAGACCCGGTGCGGATGCTTGACCGCGTACGCGATAGAGACCGCTGCACCCTGAGAAATGCCCAGTAGTGCGAAGCGCTCCAGACCCGATGCGTCCACGACAGACTCAAGGTCGGTGACAAACGCATCGAAGGTCAGATCGTCCACGTCCCAGTCCGATAGCCCGTTGCCTCGTTCGTCATAACGAATCAATCGATAGTCCATGGCGAGCTGGCGAAACAGGGGACTCCAGATCGGGGCGTCCCAGTCCAGCTCGAGGTGGCTCAGCCAGTTCGCCGCCTTCACTAACGGGAGCCCCTGCCCGACCGTCGCGTAGGCGATCCGGACGTTGTCCTCAGCCATACAGAACTGGATCTTTTGTCGATCCAGGAATGGCCCCGCGCTGGAGGGTTCCGGTGCAGACTCTGAGCTCGACTGACTGGACACGCCGGTAGGCGCGCTCCAGTCTACGCCGGCCTGACTGAAGCGCTGAGCGTAAACGTCGCTCTGCTCACGAGCTTCATCGGCGAGGCCAAACTGTTCTAGCCGCGTGATCAGATTGCTGGCGGCTCGGCGGCTGAACGGCTCCGCTTCACACCACGCCCGAGCCAGCGGCAGCAGTCGGCCCGGCGCCAGGCCTGGATGGGTGGCGAGCCGAGCCATAACCCGTTCGCGCAAGCGCTCGATCTCCTGGCGTTGCGCCGTCAGCCAGTGGGCAAAGGTCGGCTGGTCGGACAGATCGCACCCGTCCAGCAGCGTCTCGGACAGCTTCTCGGAGATCTGTTCCAGTCTGGCCAGCGCGGTATCTTCAGCGTCGATCTCTGCGGCGAGCTTTCGGCGGTCGATTTCGATCTGGGTACTGTCGATGCCGGCCCGTTCCCGGTCGGTGATGAGCCGATCCTCGTCGCCGGCTTTGACCAGAGGCCGAATCTTGCTGAGCGACCAGCGAAGCGCGCCGCGGGGATCATCAGGTTTCCACCACAGGAGTTCGCACAAACTTTCCCGACGATGCGACCGACCGGTGAGAAGCAGATAGCCCAGCAGCGCGCGGGTGCGCTTTGAGGCGGGCAGCGGCACCGCCTCACCGTCGCGGTGAATTGTCAGTTCGCCGAGCGTCTTAACCACCAGCTGAGACATTGGGTCGAGGCGTCATCCCTGTCGGACCATGTGCTGATTACATTTTCCCGAAAAAAGGAGAAATTTCCACGATGTTGGCCAATTATTTTGCCTTTCTTCAGAGGTGTCCCAACTGGCGATAAACAGGCTGGGCTCGGTCCTAGCATGCTAAATTGCGCGGATGCTTGAGCAGCTGCTGACCCCCCAGGTGCTGTGGATTCTGGCCGGCGCCTCGCTGGTCATGTTTGTGGCTTCGCTGATCGCCGTCCCCTGGTTTGTCGCGCGGATTCCCGCCGACTATTTTGCCGGTGAGGAACGGCCTCCTGCCGTGGCGTTTCGCAACCAGCCCGTGCTGCGGTTGCTGTTCAGGCTCCTGGCCAACGTGCTGGGGCTGATCCTGATCGCTGCCGGCATCGTGATGCTGGTACTGCCTGGGCAGGGCATTCTCACGATCATTGCAGGCCTGCTGGCCATGAGCTTTCCCGGTAAATACCGCTTTGAGCAGTGGCTGGTAGGGCTGGGCCCCGTGCATCGTTCGATCAATGCGCTGCGGCGCTACCGCAACCAGCCGCCGTTGCAGCTACCCAATGAGCCGCTACCCTAGTGAACGGAAACTTGGGATAGCGCACGCTTCGCCCGTCCGGCGCTCTGGGTTCCTGCCGTTCCTTCGAAGCTGTCCCGAAACACCCGGTCAGTTTGGACGGCGCTAACGCCCAGAGTGACCCAATCCGAGGGTGCCGATTCCATCATGTTCTCTGACAGGCTGGCGATCCGGTACTGGTAAACCGTATTCGGCCGTACGTTCGCGTCGGCAAAGCCGTTGACCGGGCTGAAGCCCACGCTGTAGATGGTGGTGGAACCCTCCTCGCGCCGATAGATGCGGTAGCCGACGACACGGTCATCTTCCTCGATGCTCCAGTCGAGGAAGGCTATCGTGCCCACCTGGTCGGTGGAAGGACGCGGGTCGAACGGCACGGGCATGGCGCCAAATTCGACGGTGAGCGTGTTGTTGTCCAGCGTCGTCTCCGCAGGGCTCATCTCGGGGTTTAGCGTTACGTAGAGCGTATGCACCTCGTCTCGCTGAAAGGTGCGAGGGATCGGCACGCTCAAGACCTGCACCGCGGGGCCGTAGTCGGGTCGGATTAGCCGCTCGCCGGCGGATGAGCCGACGCCGAGTGGCCCATCCCAGTAAGCCGCCAGCGTCACTTCGCTATTGAAGGCCTCACCGAGGTTATCGAAGGTCACCTCAACGTCGACCGTCTCACCGGCACTGAGGATTCGCGATGCCGGCACCGCTCCGGTCAATGCACCATCGGGACCGCGCTGCTGGACGTTGATGAAGACGCCTACCGTGCTGTCGAGCCCTTTGCTCATGACGCCCGGTACTGGACCGGTGACCACGTCGCTGGCGATGGACTTGCCGAGGCGGGCCTGAGAAAGCTGTTCCACCGACAGGCCTTTGGCGTTCACCACAATCAGGTTGTTGCTGATCGGGTCAAACGTGGCCTCAGGCTGCCAGTTGACCGCGCCGTCGTTGCTGAGCTGCGAATTCTCGCCCACGCTCAGGTCAGCGAGTGTGGTTCGGTACTGGAAAAGATCGCCGGTGCCGGTCACCACGCCGATTGACTGATTGCTTGCCGGGTTGCCCTCAATGCCGACCTGGCGGCCAACGATTGAAACCCGGTCAAAGCTGTCGATCTGGATGGTCGGGTTTTCGACATAAATCTGCAGACCGTCGTCGAGCAGCGCCTGACCGAACCAGGTGCACGTTCCGGCCGAGCAGTTGCGGGCCCGGGCAAGCCACAGCGAGCGTCGGTTGCCAAAAAAGGTTGTGTCGCTGGATTGGGTGAAAGCCACGGCGAAAGTCCCGTCTGAGAAGTCATCAGCGGAAGGTGAGCTGACACCCGCAGGCAGAGTTGTCGCTTTCTGCGGCCCGGCCGTTTCTTCGATGAACTCGTACCAAAGCTCCCGCGACTGAAGGTTGAGGTTCTGGCGAGTGGCCAGCGGATTGCGAATCCAGGTAATCACGGGCTGTGCCGAGATCCCCTGCAGCAGGTCGCCGGCGATATACAGCGGCTCGGCCTGCACGTCTTTGGCCGTACTGCCGGGATCCACCGTGGTGACCGGCGACCAGGACTGCGTTGCACCATCAAAACGGGCGTAACGCAGCTTGATGCTCTGTTCGTTGATGTCACCCGCCGTATCGATTTCCCAGACGGCCAGGATCTCCCCACCCGGCGCACAGCCCGGGTCTCCCCCCATGCACGCCGCGAGCTCAACACCTCCCTCACCGGTACTTGGGAGCGTCAAATCCAGCGTTGGCCCCCATGTGCCGTTTTCCAGCACCGCGTAAACCATATGCTGAAACTCGGTGCCCGGGAGCCGATTCGGTCCAGGCTCGTCGCAGCTGAGCGCGCCGGTGAGCGTATCGGCGTAGCTACTGGACGGATCGTCGTGGCACGGGTCGTCGGACACCTGATCGGGCAGCGCGTCGAACGCCGCCTGATCGAGCGAGGACTGTGCCCAGACCGCGATGCCTTTACCGACGTCGAAGAACGCCGCCGCCGGCCGCATCGCGCCGGGGCCGGAATCCAGATCCTGCAGGTCGCCGGGCGTTCCCGCCGCCAGCCCAAAAGACTTGATGCCGGTGTCGGTCGCGTACACGCTGGCCGTGGTGCCAAACCCGTCAGTGGCGATGGCAAGCTTGCCGGCAATAGGTCGCTGAATGTTCTTGCGGCTTTTGTTGAGTCCGGACACCACACACATGTTTGGTTCGGCGTAGTCGATCATCCGCTCACTGAACCGCAGCTCAGCGCAGAGGGGGCATGGCCCGAGTGCAACCTCCAGCACGATGTCCATTACAAAGTTAAAGCAGGGCCGTGTCGCCAACTCGTTTAGGAGTGTGTTGGTAACAACAATCGGCATGCTGATGCCCAGCGCCGGCGAAGCGGTGGCGCTGGCACTGACGATCCCGCCAAGCGCGCTGAGATCAACGAACAGGTCGAGCCCGCCGTTCACCTCGGGTTCGACGAGCCCGTCGACGTCGATGATCAGATCCGCCTGATCCAGGAAGGCGAAGTAGGTCAACGTTGCGCGGAACCAGACGTCAGCACCGATGGTGAGCGCCGCGATGGGCGGTACGCCCCAGGCGTAGCGGAAAAGCGGAATCTTTCCTGTGTCGAGAATCGTCCGCGGCCCGGAGCTGCCGGTTGTTTCAAAGCCGATGCCCTGGTTGAAACGTCGTTTCAGGCACTGCACGACCCCCTCACCCGGGTTGCAGTCGTCGTCGACGAGCGTTTTGCGAAAGGCCTGATGCTCTGCAGGTGTCAGGTCGCGGCTCGCGAAACTTGCCGCGGAGCCCGTAAGAAATGTCTCGACCAGTTTTCCCGGGCCGGTCGGCTGATTGGCGACAACCTGGTCGGAGAAACCGGTACGTTGGATGGTCTCAACCACGCCTCCATTGATCACCTGACGCATGCTCGCCATCTCCATATTGTCGTTTTCAACGGTTCCGACATCTTTAGGCACGTTCGGGGCTGTGGCGTCATTGACCTTGTCCGCCTTCTCGTCAGCGCTGATGACGATGCGATCCAGGTTCCAGAACACGTTGACGTTCTCGAAGCGGTTCGGGTCATCCCACCAGGTTGGCCCCTGTTCGATGACCACTTCAAAGTCTTTGTAGTACAGCGCGCCGGTGTTTGTGGCGGTCTCGATTCGTCCGGGAACAATCGCTGACTGTGCGCCGTTGAGGTTCCAGGTGGCCAAGCCGCTGACCGCTATTCGGTAGGCGTCCTCCAAGGCACACTCAACGCCAGAGTCGGGCGTCATGACACCCACTACTTGGTTGCCGAGCTTGACCAACACGTCTTCTTCCAGTTCCCCGAAGAGTGCAGTCGACCAAGGTAGCACCAGAGTGGCGGTGCGGTCGTCCAAATCGGTGCCCCGCAGCTGGGGAAAAGCGATAACCTTGGAAAACCGAACGACGGCAGCGTCGTCCGGCTTGGCCAGACCCTCGATAAACGGTGTCGACTGCAGCTCCTGCTCCGCGCCAAGCTCGACCGTCGGCATGACCGAAATCAGTGTCTGGGTTGGGTCGAAGGGCACCTCAAAATCGGAGTCGAGGTTGCTGCGAAAAAAATAGGTGCCGTCAAACTCGCGCCGAAAGTCGTAGCGTAGCCCGCCATACAGGTTGGATCCCTCCTCCGTTCCAATGGGTATGCCGAATCCCAGCAGCAGGCCGTTCAGACGAATCAGAAACTCATTATCAAACGGGATCTTGGGTGGAATATATTCCACCTCACCGCCGGCCGTTGCGCGGATTTTGGTATTGGTGAAATTCAGGTAGTCGGTCTGCTGCGGGGAGAAGGCAAAGGAGAACTCGCCCTGGCTGTTGGTCACTCCGTTGTTGAGCGTCTTGGGGCAGCCGGTAGGCGTCAGCAGCTGAATATTCGGATTGACCAGCTGATTGTTACCGTGGAGTTCGGTTGCTAACACGTTGACCGACGTGGCTTCTTGCTCACCTTTGCCCGCAAGGGGATTAACAAACTGCGTGCCGGGCTCGATGAGAGCGGTTTTTGCCGCGACGTTCCAGATGGCGCCCACGATGGGCTCGTTGTCGCTAAGGTCCGGATCGTTTTCGCTCTCGAAAGCCACCAGCTTGCCGGTGATGGTGATACCAAACTCGTCCTGGAGCCCGACGGCGGCGGAGGGGTGCACAATACGGCCGGACTGGCCGGTCTTCGGATTGGTGTACACAAAGCCCAGCTGGTCTTTGTCGCTGCGGTCCGCCGGAGGAAAGCCGTTCTGGATTGACGGCAGGGCGACGTCGACACGGAAGCCCACCGGCTCGCCACCCAGCGGCGCCTCCTGGCCTCCCAGGTCGAATGTCAGCGGCTGTGTGTTGACCGGGTACTGACCACCTTCATCGGCGATCCACACCACCGACCAGCTGTAGTCCGTGACCCGCGTTCCCTCCGGCACGCTCAGCGTGCCTTCGACATCGATGATGTCGTTTCGACTGAAGCTCGATGGCCACGTTAATGAACGAACCGAAGGCGCTGCGAGCGTTTGCTCGCGCCGCAGCAAAGAATCGGAGCCGACGCCGACTACGCGTGTCCCGACTCGATTGATCAGCGTCGCAACAAGGGTTTCCTCGCGACCCTTGGGAATCACCACCGTGGTGGTGTACTCCGCTTCGCTGACGGCCCGCGAGCCGATGAGCGGGATGTCGTCCAAGTAGAACTCGATGAGGCCCGGTACCAGGTTGGAGAAGGTGACCGAAATTTCGGTGCCACCAAAACCCGACCGCTGGGCAAAGTCGATCACAGGCGGCTCGATCACCTCCAGTGCAGCGGTGGTCAGCAGCTCGTTTTCGGCATCGTCATACAGCTCAACTGTATAGGATCCCGGCGCTATCGAGTCAGGCAGGGGGCCGACAAATGCGCCTCGCCCTGCCGGATCGGTGGAGAAGCTGGTGATCAGTTGCAGCGAATCGCTGACGCCCGCCAGGCGCACAACGCGTTCCACCTGCGCGCCGTCGCCGCGCACGGAGCCGCTGAGGTCGCCGCCAACCGCCACTCGGTTGGGGAGCAGCTCGAACTGAAATTGTGCTATCGCCTGTGGGGCAGCAACGCACAGCAAAGCAAGGAGAGTCAGCTTTCGCATGAGGATCACTTTTCAATCGCAATACCCTCTGAATGCCAAAATGAGGAAAACCGCACAAATCCCCGTTACTGGTCGGGTGGTTTCAAGCAGGTGAGGTAGATCAGAAGGTTAGGCAAAAAGCTGAGGACTTTCGGTGGCTCGTGCTTGCGCCACCCTTCCCGCCAGAATGGCGCTGGTATGCCAATCGGTCTAACCTACGCTGATGCAGGGATTGGTGGTATGCGGCGGATGAGCAGGCGATGACTGAGCCCGGAAAGCTGCTGGCCACCACTCAGCTGCTCGCACGCTATCGAGACGGTGAGCAGGCGGCGGCTGACGACCTCTTTCGTTGCTATATGCCGAAGCTGCGCCGCTGGGCTCGGGGTCGACTGCCGGCCTACGGACGAGACCTCTCGGAGACCGAAGATCTGGTGCAGGTGACTTTCTACCGCGCCCTGAATCGTCTGAAAGACTTCGATACGCAGCAGCCTGGTGGCTTTCTCGCCTATCTGCGAACCATCCTGCTCAATCTGGTGCGCGAGGAAATCCGGAACTCCGCGGCCGGCGCCCGGCCAAAGCGCCACTGGAGAATTCGCTGCCTTCGAATCAGGCTGCCCCGCTGGAGCAGGTGATCGGTTCAGAGCAGCTGGCGGTTTATGAGCGCGCGCTAACCAAGCTACCCGATATGAAACGCAACGCCGTGATCATGCGCCTGGAGTTCGGCATGACCTCCGAGGAGATTGCGACCGAGCTTGAGCGCCCGTCGGCAAACGCTGCGCGGATGACGGTATCCCGAGCTGTCGATGAGCTCGCCACCCTGATGGCGCCATGACCGACGACGAGAATAAACCCACCGATCTGGCCCAGCAGATTGCTGACCAGGAGTCGCCCGATTGGGATTCGCTGCCAGACGATCAGCCCAACGTGGATGCGCTCAAAATCCTGCACAGCATCTCAAGCGAGCTTCGTCGGTCTGAGACGCTGGAGCCTGAGAAGCCCAAGCTGTTCCAGTGGCGGCACCTGGAAGTGCGAGAGGAGATTGGCAGCGGCGCGTTCGGTCGCGTGTATCGCGCATGGGACGCCGTGCTCAACCGAGAGGTTGCGCTGAAGCTCGCCAAAGAACGTGAAGATTTTCGGGTGGATCCGAAGATGATCATCGCCGAGGCGCGGTCCATGGCGCGCGCCCGCCATCCCAACATCCTGGCGATCCATGGTGCGGATACCGAGGAACAACAGGTGGGCATCTGGACGGATCTGCTGACTGGCAGGACGCTGGATGAATACCTGGAGGAAAGCGGGTCGCTGTCGGTCGCCGAAGTTCTGAGGTTGGCCACGCCGTTGGCCGACGCACTGACGCTCATCCATCGACGAGCGATGGTGCACGGTGACGTCAAGCCATCCAACATCATGATTCAAGCCGACGGCACGCCAATCCTGATGGATTTTGGCGCGGCCCGAGAACAGGGCCGCGGCTATTCTTCAGCACTGGGCTCGCCGCGGTTCATGGCGCCGGAGCAATTTCATGGCGCCATGCCCGGCCCTGCCAGCGATCTATTTGCCTTCGGCGTGGTGCTGGCCCGCTGCCTTTCGGGGGCCTACCCCTGGCCGGCCGAGTCGCTCGAGGAGCTTGAGGCGGCCTATGACGCTGAGACGCCGCCGGATCTCAGCGGCGCGCCGCGGCGCTTTCGTCGACTGCTGAGTGAACTCCTGGCCCGCACGCCGGAAGCCCGACCTTCCGCTGAACAGCTCTCGATACGTCTCGAGCACCTGCGCACGGCCCCGCAGCGTCGGCTGCGCCGGGCTGCGGTGGCTGGCGTTATCGGCGCGATGGGTTTGGGTCTGGTGACCTCGGTGATCGCGCTGAGGTCCGAACGGGCGGGGCGAGTCGAGGTTCAGGCCATTCGAGACGTGACCGTTGGGGCAATTCAGGCTGCGGACCCTAACATTGCGTCGGGCCCCACTGCCGTCAAACTGATCTTCGAGAAGCTTGATGAGTTCAGTGAGCCCTCGCTGACACCCTTCCCTGATGCCCTCGCGGAGATCCGCCTGCTGGCGGCTGACGGGCAGATGCGCTTTGGCGAGACGGAAGCTGCGCTTGCGCTGTTTCAGAAGACGTTGGGTGATCTTGATCCAGACGACAAGCGCCACATCCGCCGCCGCGCAATCGCCTGGGCGGGAATCGCGGATATCTATGCGGACACCGGCGAGCTGGACAAGGCCGAACACGCTGTTCGGAAGACTTTAGAGATATCGGAAAAGCGATTCGATCAACATGCTGAGGGTCAGAAGCTGGTGGCCCGAAACAAGCTGATCGGCTTACTGAACCTCCAGGGCCGAGCGGTGGAACAGCGCGACGAGCAGCTCAAGCTGCTGGCCGACCGCGAGGCGCTCTATGGCGTCGACGCCGTAGAAACGGCGGTAGATCACCACAATCTAGCGACGGCTTATCGGTCGCTCGGAGAGTTTGAGCAGGCGCTCGCCAGCGAACAGCGCACGCTGGAAATCCTGAATACTCACGAATTCGGCCGATCGCTCCGCGCTGTATTTGTGCATCACGCCCTGGCGTCCATCCACATAGACCTGGCGCAGCTGGATGATGCGCAGCAGATGATCAATGCTGCGGAGGAGATTGGAGAAGCGTCGCTGCCACCTGATCATTCGATGGTCTCTGAGCTACGGGTCCAGCAGGCGAGGCTGTGGCGCAAACAGGGGGAGCTGGATCGTGCGGAGTCCGCGCTGCTTGCTTTGCTGGAGCTGAAAGCTGTCAACCTGAAATCTGCTCAAAAAGACGCTCGGCGGAATCTCGCCTACATCTATTTGACCCGAGAGCAGTGGTCTCAAGCTCAGTCGTTGTTCGCTGAGCTTCGCTCGGCCGTCAATGATCCCGAGAACTGGCGGATGAGCTACCTCAGTGCAGCTGAGGCTTACGCCGGTGCACGGATCGACCTGACCGGTGTACCGGAGGCATTGGAAAAGACTCAGCGGGCGCAGGCGGAGCTGACGGCAAAAAATCTGACCCGCCTTGAGGCGTTCGAAAATCTGAGTGCCTGGAGCCTAGCGCTCGAAAACCCATCGCCAGGTGGATCTTCAGCGCCCTAGCGCAGCCGAATCGCTGTTTCGTTCTTAGCGCTGCGCAACCGAATTTGGACCGGCCGGACAAAGCGGTTTTTCGGCTTCCGCTTCGTAGGGCACCGTGACTCGAGTCAGACCTCGATGCCCATCACCATCTTCCAATAACTCCGCCTCGGGGGTTGCCGGATGGTTGGTCCAGCGGCCGTCGATGATGAATTTGTACAGATAGTCGCCGGGCGGAAGCGAAAGACAGGCCAGCCATCCGCCCTCCGGGCGACGGGCCATGCGCGTCGCAAACATGTGCCAGCTGTTGAAATCCCCCGTGACTGAGACTTCTTCCGCCTCGTCGAAACCGGGGAGAACAATGGGGGTTTCGCCGGCAAGGGTCGGCAGCGGTCCGGAGTTTCTGCGGCGAGGCAACGGGTCGTCAAGATCCGCGAGGCGCCACAGGGCTGATGCCACCGTCACTGCGTTGGCCCGCGTGGCGCCGGCAGGCACAAATTCCGGCCGATCGAGGGTTGTGTGATGGGTTCGCGCCATCGTGTCGAGCGGGTCTTGAATAAACTGGAACGCCGGAATCCCGACGTGATCGAAGAGCTCGTGGTCGGTCTGGTTGGCCGCCTGGATCGTTACTGTTGAGGTCTGCGGTTCAGTGAGGATCTGCTCGAACGTGGTACGCAGATCGTTGCGTCCGCTTAAGTAAACGCCACGAATTCGCCCGGCGCCGTTGTCGATGTTCAGGTACACGGAGATGTCGTGAAACAGCGGCGAGCGGATTTCGCCTGCGATGGTGCGAACCTCTCGTTCGAGATACCCGAGGGAACCCGCAAAAGCGCCCTCGTGGCCGCCCCAAAGCGCAATCTTGATGGTGCGCCGGGGTTTTGCTTCAGCCTCCTTGAGCAACGCCATGGCTGCAAGCAGCGTCGCAACGCCGGCAGCGTTATCTGATGCTGACGATCCTGCCGGCCAGCCGTCGAGATGGGCTCCCGCCATCACCACTTGATGCTTGAGCTGCGAATCCTCCCCAGGAATGGTTGCGATGAGCGAGACGCTGCTTTCGGGCAGGTCATAAAACGTCGAACGCAGATACAAACGCAGCTTTGGCGCCTGGCCGCCGTCAACGAGGCGGACAACGCGCTGAAAGTCGTAGCGGTCCATCACGATGCCGGGAATCGATTCCTCCGGTTCCCGGTTCGGGTAGACCGGCAGCAGGTTGTTGGCGTCGACGTCGATGATGCCGTCGCCGTATGTCGATTTTTGAACGATCGCCGCAACGCCCGCGTCGTGGAGAGACTCGAGAAGTGGTCTTACACGTTCTCGGTTTTCGTCCCAGCGCTTGAGCGTGCTCGGCACCGAAACCCGAGCGTGATACCCGATCAGCCGTCGATTGGTATCGGTATTCGCTGCAGCGGCCTGGAGTGTTTCCTGGCTGAACGTTCGGATATTCACCGGGTCCGCCGGCCCACCATGCGGCGCGAAGTCGAGGAACACGAACGCCCCGCTGAGTGACTCCGGCTGGCTTGAGAGGGCTTCGCGTAGCTCCTTCGACGTTTGAAATACGGAAGCATGCCCGTCGAGGGTTCCATCGGTGGACGGGGAATACGGCAAGGCTCGCACTGCCAACGGTGACAGGTTGGGAGCCACCAGCCCCATATGAATCTCGCCGGAAGCCCAGCCGTTGATGTCCTCAAGGAAGCGCGGTCTATCAAAATCTTCGACGCCGGCGGCGCGCAGTATCTGCTCAGCCCATTCGAGAGACGCCAGATAGTGCGGTGTCCCGACGGCGCGCGCACCGAATCGGTCGGAGAGCTCGTACACGAGGTTGTGGGCGTCGGGCGCGCGCTCCTGCGCTTCGCGGAGCCTCGCCAGGCGCTCATCCCCAATCGCCGTGGGCTTCAGCTCCTCGTCCGCTGGCGTTTGGGCACCGGCGAAACAAACCAGGGTGAGTCCAAACAATATCCCGGCAAATTGTTCAATTGAAGTGAGGCGCAGTCTCATCAGCTGTCGGGTATCCCAGTTATTTTGTGAATTAATATTCACATCGTATGATATGAATATGGATTCACAAGTCAACCTCAACGACGACCAGGTCATCGCACCCAAACAGCAGCGATCGCGAGATACCCAGGAGCGTCTCGTCCGAGCGACGCTCAAGCTGTTGGAACGCCATCGGTTCGAGGAAATTGGGGTGGCGAGTATCACCGACGAGGCAGACGTTGCGGTTGGCACGTTCTATCGACGGTTCAAAAGCAAAGAGGCCTTGCTGCCTTTGCTCTACGACGTGTACAACCAGAAGGTCGACAACTGGCTGGCCCGCACCCGCAAGCGCAAAGGCTTTCGGGCTGGCCGCCGAATCGATCGGATTCGGTGTCTTGTCCGTGCGACGCTAGACCTGATCGACGAGACCCGGGGCCTGATGCGCACGCTGCATCTCAACAGTCGTATCCATGAAGAGATTGTTCCTGACGGAGCCGTTAAGCAGCGGACCGATACCTACAGCGCGATGGGAGCGCTGGTTGTGGGTGATGAGCCATCTGCTGAAGAATCCTCCATCGCTCGAGTGATGGTGATGATCATCGTGAGCACCTGCATCGAATATCGACTCTACCCCGCACAGACTCCGACGGCGTTTATGCCCCTCAACGACACCGATTTGGTAAAGCACCTGTCTCGGTCAACGAACGCGCTATTTGACTAATGCACGTCCATCGCTGTCTGTGGCCGCCCAGCAAGTCCGACGGTTAACGCGCTGCGCTGGCGGCAGCCAGGCTCTGTTGGCCTACGAGAAGCTCGCGGGCCTGCTGCACCAGGTCGGCATGAAGCAGCCACCGTCCATTGTTCAGCACCGCATAGGGCTGGCGCAGCGCTGCTAAACCCTCCTGAGGATCAGCGTCGACGAACAGAACGTCGGCCTCTTTGCCGGGAGCAATCTCGCCGATGTTCGGCAAACCCAACGTCTCGGCTGAGCGGCGTGTCGCCAGGTCCAGTACATCCATCAGCGGGATGCCGGCGTCAACGTGAAGCTGCATCTCGATGGCCATCAGCGGACCACCGCCGTTTCCGTCAGTACCGATCAGCAGCGGCTGCCCGGCCTCGAACAGTCGACGGGCCAGCTCTCCGACCTTCGGCAGTGTGGCTCGAGCGGTTTCGAAATCCTCAGGCGTCCAGGTCATGCCGCCCATCCGGAGAAAGCCGGCGGAAGCTTCCCAGGTTTTGGGGTGGAGATAACTGATCGCGTCTGCGTCGATCACCTGATCCATATCTCGGGAATAGGCCACCATGTGGTTGACCAGCAGCGTGAGGTTCAGCGTAACCTGCCGCGTCTTGAGTGTCTCAAACAGCTGGCGCATGGGCGGGGCGTTGTAGTCCACCCACTGAAACCAGAGGTGCAGATACTGCGAGCCTCTGGGCCGCGCTTGCTCGAAAGCCTCGCGATAGGTTTCCGGAAGTAGATCCGTACTTGTCGGCAGCGCATGCTCTAGCCCATCGATTCCCAGCTCAAGCGCCTTTTGCCAGCTAACCCGGTCGAGATGAGCAATTGCTTTCAGGCCGTGCGCGTGTGCGGCCTCGATGCCAAGCGCCAGCTCCTCTTCCGTGAGCGACTGATAGAGCTTGAAGTAAGTCATGCCCAGCGCCGCCTGCCGGCGGGCTTCCGCAAACCACTGATCGCGACTTTGAGGATACGCGAACGCATTACCACCAAACGGCGGCGGCTGGATAACGGCACCCGCGTGGAGTGCCGACGGCCCGAGCCAGCTGCCGGTAGCAACATGCTCGTCATAGCGCGAACTTGCCCCGGGATCACCTCCCGGATTACGAACGGTCGTAACGCCGAAAGCGAGCGCCATGAGGGCGTTGTAGCGCGTGACGTCGTCAACGCTGTCGATGGTGACCAACGGTTGACCGTCCACCATGCGAATCTTGTGGGGGCCAGAGGTGATGTGGCCGTGGCCGTCGATCAGTCCGGGAAGGGCCCAGCGTCCGTCAAGATCCACCCGCTTGCCCGAGAAACTCTCCGGTGTCGACCCGCTGCCCAGTTCTTGAATGGTCCCGTCGCGTACTACCATCCAGCGGTTGGGTACAACCTGGCGTGAGGCGCTGTCGATATGGTGAAAGTTATAGTAAAGCACCGGTTCCGCTGCCGCGGTCGACAGCATTAGGCCCAGCGCGGCGAGCGCCGACAGAATTCGGTAAAACATGGTTTGCTCCGCGGGAGTATTGGCGCAGGAGACGAGGACTCTTCGGTTTTCTGTCGAATCGACAGAAAAATCACTGACCTGCGACTGACTGGTATGCGGAAAGCTATGGACACCCAGGAATCGATCCAGTCGCTGCTCGACAACCATGGCGATATGGTCTGGCGCATTGTGCTGGCCCATGAGCACAACCCCGCTGTGGCTGAAGAGCTATACCAGGAGATCTGTTTCGCCCTGTGGCAAGCGGGCGACAAGATTCGGAGCGCGGACAATCCCGGCGCCTACATTGCCCGCATCGCCACCAACCAGGCCGTCTCGCATATTCGCCGCGAGGTCGCGCAGCCCACGACCGTGCCGTCACCGTTGGAGGGAGCCATGAGTGATGCCGCGTCGCTCGAAGATTCACTCAGCCGCTACGAGCAGCAGCGTCGGCTGCTGGACGCGGTTCGGCAGCTGCCGCTGAACTGGCGGCTCCCGATTACGCTGACCCTGGAAGGCTTTAAGCCGCAGGAAATTGCCTACGTCATGGGCATCAGCGCCAACACCGTTTCGCTGCGCCTGACGCGCGCACGTCGGACCCTGAGCCAACTGCTTTCGAACGACGCCACAAGCCGCCCGCAAAAAACCAGGAGTCAAGCTGATGAATCTTGCTAAGAACGACCGAGCCATCTCTGAACTCTGGCGGTCTTTGCCCGAGGGTGCCGGACCCAAACGGCCGACGGTCGACCTGCGCGCACGGCGCCGCCGCCAGCTTCAGCTGTTGTGCATTGAGGTGCTGGTAGCCCTCGGCGGTATCTCCCTGGCGGTTGCGTTACTGCTACAGGGCAGCCTGGGCCTGGGCCTGGCGACGCTCTCGTACTGCCTGCTGGTCGGCGTGCTGGGCCTGCACGCTCGCCGGGGCAACGTGGCTGCGCTCGATCTGAGTCTGGCAGAGCAGATGCAGGTAACGGCGGCCATGTTGCGGGCACGGCGAAGCTACGACGTGGCGTCGGCCCTGATCTGGGTCGTCGCGCTGGGTTACTTTTTCACGCTGGCGGTGCTGCGAGATCAGCCGCTGACGCTTTCGGGCCAGCTGATCGTGGCAGCTTTAGTACTGGCGATTGGTGTCCAGACTTGGCGCGCTGCACGAGCGCACCGTCGGTGGTCGGACTTCACTCGGCAAGCTGAACTGCTGAGCGAGAGCGCTAGCTGAGATCGACCGCAAAGCGTCGCAGCACGTCCATCGGCACCACGTCGAGCGCCCGTTGATGGGTCGACTGGAGATAAACCCTGGGTGCCGCATCGTTTTCGTAGGCCTCGAGCCAGCGCCCGGCGCAGAGGCACCAGCGATCGCCGTCCCGCAATCCGGGGAAACCAAAGTTGGGTTGTGGCGTGCTGAGGTCGTTGCCTCGGCTCTTCGAAAATGACAGAAACTCCTCCGTCACGCGGGCGCAAACCGTGTGGGAGCCCCGGTCCTCCCGGCAGGTATTGCAGTGCCCGTCGCGAAAGAATCCGGTGAGCGGCGCTTCGCTGCATGAGGACATCGGTTCACCCAGAACGTTGAGCGCGTCGTCTTTCTCCATCGTTTTCCTTTTCGCTGGTTCAACGATTTTTGCGGTCCAGCATCTGGTCCGCGGCTGACGTATCATCTTAGCCCCAAAACGCCGGTGATAGATCATGCTGAATCGCCTCCTAGTGCTGGTCCTTTTGCTTTCGTTCGGTCCGATTGCTGTTGCCTCTGACGCTGCGCTATCCGCAGCCGTGATGCGTATGGCCAAGGTCGGCAGCTCTTCATCACCCAGCTTTTCGCCCGATGGCAAAACCCTGGCGTTTGTATCGACGCTATCGGGTCTGCCGCAAATCTGGACGATTTCGGCGTCCGGTGGATTTCCTCGCCAGGTCACGGCGCTGGAGGATCAGATTCAGAGCGTAACGTGGTCCCCGGACGGCGAGTGGCTGGCGTTCCTGCTGGCGCCCGGCGGCGGCATGAACAGCCAGATCTACCTGGTGCGGCCCGACGGTACCGGCATGCGCCAGCTCACCGCTGGCGGTCAGGTCAATAACTTTCTTGCCGGCTGGAATCGAAGTGGTTCGCGCCTCTGGCTGGCGTCCAATGAGCGAAGTCCTGCGGCGATGGACGCTTATACCTATGAGATGGGCTCAGGCGAGCTCACCCACCGCGCCAACAATCCGGGCATCGGCGGGGCCAGCGACGAAAGCCCGGACGGCCGACGAGCGATCCTTTGGCGGGTGCAAAGCCGTTCAGACGGCAATCTCTATGTGATCGACCTCAAGAGCGGCGCGGAGCATCTGCTGACACCTCATAAGCCGCCAGGGACTTTCAGCAATGGCCGCTTTCTGGACAACGAAACGATCCTGTTGGCAAGCAATGCCGAGCGCGATTTGATTGCGCTGGGTCGGGTGAAGCTGGACGAAGACGGTCGCCCGGGTCCGCTGGAAGTTGTCGCCTCCCACCCGACGGGCGAGCTGCAGAGCCTGACGCTCACCAAAGACGGTCGCACCGGGCTGCTGATCTGGAACGTCCGTGGCCGCAGCGAGCTGGCATGGCTCGACACCCAAACCTGGGAGACCCGCCCGGGCCCAACGGTGCCCGCAGAGGTGGTCTACAGCGCGACCTTCTCCGCTGACGGGAAGCAGCTGGCCTTTGTCGCCAACGGCGCGGCCCGACCCACGGACATCTGGGTCTACAACCGCGAGGCAGATCGGCTGACCCAGCTTACGCGCAGTCCTCACGCTGGGGTCGATCTCAAGAGCCTGGTGGAACCGGAGCTGGTGACCTTCGACGCTCATGATGGCCTCACGCTCTCGGGTTGGCTGTACCTGCCGCCTGAGCGCAGCGATCCGGTACCGATGGTCTTAAGTTTCCATGGGGGTCCGGAAGGTCAGTCGCGCCCACGGTTCCGCAGCGATTTTCAGGCGCTGCTCTCACTGGGCATCGGGGTGTTCGACCCGAACGTGCGCGGCTCCGCTGGCTTCGGCAAAAGATTTGTCAATCTGGACAACGGTGAGCTCCGATTCGACGGCATTCGCGATATCAAAGCCTGCGTCGATTACGTCGTCGGTGAGGGCTATGCGAACCCGGATCGACTCGGGATCATGGGTGGGTCTTACGGCGGCTATATGACCATGGCCGGCCTCGCCTGGTATCCCGACATGTTCGCCGCCGGCGCCAACCTGTTTGGCGTCGTGAATTTTGCAACCTTCTTTGCGGAAACCGAGCCCTGGATGGCGGCGATATCGAAGGTGGAGTATGGCGACCCCGACACGCAGGCCGAGCTGCTCGCGCGCCTGTCACCCATCAATAAGCTGGATCAGGTAAAAGCCCCCACCCTGGTGCTCCACGGCCAGAACGATACCAACGTGCCGGTCGTTGAGGCGGAACAGGTGGTCGACCAGCTCAAGGCGCGGAATGTTCCGGTGGAGTACGTGCTGTTCCCCGACGAAGGGCATGGATTTCGCAAAACCGCCAACCGCGTCACGTCCACCGTTTCAATTGTTCGCTGGTTTGAGCGTTATCTGCTGGCAGAAAATGCACCCAAGGCGGCGCCATGAAGCTCAGCCAGATGGTCCGTACGGCTATCCTCACCGCGAACCTTGATCGGTCGCGCACGTTCTACGAGCAGGTGCTCGGAATGACGGACGTCTACTGGCAGGGTCATCTCAACGATCCGACCGTCTGGCACCTGCTGGGCACGGCGGACAACGCGCAGTGTCGCGCGGTCATCCTGAAGCCACCGGGTCAGCCTGATTTTGGCATGGTGGGATTGTTTGAGGTTTCCGGCCCAGGGCCATCAGCGCTGCCCGAAGCCTCGAACGAAATCCGCGTCGGAGAGGGAGTCTGCGTCTTCTACTGCTCCGACCTGGAATACGTTGTTGATCGAACCGAAACCTTTGGCGGGCGCGTCGTTGCGGCGCCAATCAATCTCGTCCATGAAGGCCGTACTAAACAGCGAGAAATGTGCCTGCGAGACCCCGACGGTCACGCGATCAATCTCATCGAATGGGATCCCGCGGAGGTGCGACGACCGGAGCTGACTCCGGGAGAGCTGTGAGTCGGGAATCGAACCGGTACTCTACTGTTTGGAAGCTCAACCGCTCCGCGCAGCGCTGTTGTTCGTTCACGCGATCAGAGACGGATCCCTTGGCCGGGCCGTCTCAATGGGCGTATTCCACCGCGCCTAGTTTCCGGGCACCCCGTTAAACCGACAGGAGCTCCTCCGCTATGAACCGGCTTTTCACCAATATTCTGACCAACGACGTTGCTAAAACCGCTGCTTTTTATGAGGCCGTCTTCGGCATGAATCGCCACTACGATTCGGACTGGTTTGTGATCTTGGTGCATGACGCGCAGCCGGGTCAGGAGTTTGGTGTACTGGATCGATCCTCCGAGATTGTCCCGGAAGTTGCTCGCGGCGATTTTGGTGGCGCCATGATCACCTTTGTTGTCGACGACTGTGAACAGACGTTCTTGCTGGCTCAGGGTCAGGGAGCTGCGGTCGTCGAGGCGCCGCAGCTAATGCCGTATGGCCAACGCCGCGCCGTCGTGCGTGATCCGGCCGGCACGGTCATCGATATCAGCTCTCCGGAAGGAGAACCCACGGGATGAGGCGCCACTGAGTGAAGCATCGGTACGTCGACGGTAGCGAAGGCCAGCTTCATGTCAGCCTTGCGGGCAAGGGGCCACCGGTTTTGCTGCTGCACTGGGCGCCGCAGTCTGCGCGTATGTATGAACACGAAATGCCCCAGTTGGCGTCTTCCGGTTATCACGCCATCGCGGTCGATCTGCTGGGTTTTGGTCGCTCGGACAAGCCTGAGACCATCCTTCCCTACGAGCGCCAGGCTCAGGCCGTGGCCGAGGCGGTGGATCAGCTGGGTCTGGAACGCTGCGCGGTCCTTGGCGCGCATTTGTCGGCGCCGATAGCCGTGCATTTGGCGCTGACCCATCGGTCAAAAGTCACCGCGCTCATGCTGGATGGCTGTGCCCATTTGCTGCCAGCGGCCGCGCAGCGGCGGATCGGTGAAAAAATGGCGGCCGTCAAGCTCAAGCCCCCGGGTTTCCACGAAGACGGCACCCACGAATCGCTGCCGTGGAAGCGGGCCCAGCGCTCGCTGGAAATCTACGATCCGGACTTTGTGGTCAGCGAGGCAACGCTGCCGCTGGTTTATCGGATCATGGCGGACGATCTGGCCGCCGGGCTGCTGGAAGACTACGGAACCTTTCAGCCTTACGACATGGCCGACGCGCTAGCTCAGGTCACTCAGCCGACGCTGGTGCTTTCGGCCGAGCGCGACCCGTTGTTCGACGCGCAGGCGCCCACCGTCGCAGCCTTGAACGCCGGCCATGCATCGGTTAAAGCGAAAACGTTTCGAGGCACCCACCCGCTCCATAATCCCCGACGCCGCGGCGAGTATGCGGGTGCGGTAGCCGACTTTCTGGAGGATCAGCGGTGATCATCGACGACGCGGTTGTGGGAAGGTATCGCCGGGATGGCGCGGTTCTGATTCCCAACGTTTTTGGAGACTGGACAGCTTCTCTTGGTGACGCCTGTTTGTCGGTGCTGGATGATCATCGTGCCGGCGGTATCGACCCGTCCGTCCCCGTGTCGGCGCACCAAAATCCCTTGACGGTTGTCGAAGGCTTCGGCGGTGGAGCGATGATGCTGAATCTGGTGCCCTACCACGCTGGTTTCGCCCAGTGGCTGGAGGCTTCGCCCGCGGCGGAGCTCACCGCGAACGTGATGCAAAGCCAAACCTCCCGCTTCTGGGTGGACGCTTCATTCCTCAAGGACGAAGCCGACGCGAGCGAAGGCACACCGTGGCACAACGACACCTGCACCTGGCCGTTCTGGGGTGCACAGATGACCATACTCTGGATCGCGCTGACAGACGTTGAAGAGGATAACGGCCCGCTGACGACCGTCGCCGGGAGTCATCGCGGGACTGGCCGGTACTACTCCCCTTTTTTTCCGCCCACGGACGCGATACCTGAACCTTACGAACCGTGGCAGGCTCTGCTCGACCAGGTGGAGGCACCCGACGCGCGTATCCAGACCTGGACCATGAGGCGTGGCGACTGTCTCTGTATGCATCCCTCAACCATCCACGGTTCGCTGCCTCGCAAGGGTGGCGCAACGCCGCGACTGGCGTTCAGCAGTCGATGGCTGGGGGATGACGTCGTCTGGAAACCCGATCCGCTCACCGAACGGATGACCACTCAGCTCAACGACCATCCGGCGATGCACCGCGGTGAACCGCCGCCCGAGAGTGTAATGCCGATTCAATGGGGTGCTGCCAACGCCTCCGCTTGACGGCGAAGGGTGTTCTACCTGGCGAAGGTCTATGGCACAGTGGGACTGCACAGTTTCCATACCAGGTCTGTTCGATGCGATTGACTCTAGCTCTTTTAGTTCTTCTGCTCAGCGGTTGCGCCGGTTCATCCAAGCCGCCAACCTTCGACACGCCACCTGACGTGACGCCGGATGGTCTCCAGCGGTTCGACAGCCCGGTTTTTGAGCTGGTGTACGTGAAGCCTGATCTCGATCTCTCGAGCTACAACCTGATCCAGATCCGACCGATCGGCTTGGGCTACAAGCGAGACCCGGCGAAGGGCCCGATGCTGCTGCGGCCGGCGAGAAACTTTGAGCTGAATCCGTCCCAGCGCACGCAGGTCAGCCGAGCGTTTGCACGGGCGTTTACCGAGGCCATGACGGGCGATCAGCGGTATCGCCAGGTTATTGACCCGGAAGCGGGCGCCATGCAGGTGAAACTTGCGTTGGCCAGACTCGAGGTCAATATCCCGGAAGCCGGTGCCGACACCACCGAAAAAGTCACGGTCGACAAGGCCGGTGAGATGACGCTGGTGGTTGAGGTGTCAGACTCCATCAGCGGGGAGCCGCTGGTGCGGGGGCGCGATACTTATGTGGTTTCAGGGGATGGCCAGTCCCGGGCTGACCTCAACCTCGAAATCAGCGCGGTATTCACCCAGTGGGCTATAGACATCCGCAACGGTTTTGATCAGCTATCGCCGGGCAGAAACTAGCCACGGTTTTGGACCAGCCCCCGGCGCTGAAGCCGGCTTTTAGTACAATCCTCGAGATAGGTACGTGGCGATTACGTCGTCTTCTTGTACTGGGCATGACCCTCAGTCTTTCCAACGCCATCGCTGCGGCTGGCTGGATCGAAGCGACCGCAATCGTTCGGTCATTGGACCGCCACGTAGCGTTTTTTGTCGACGTTGGTGGTTACGAGGTGCGGCATACAGGTCAGACGAGCCGAGCGATCCTGCGCCACTGGGGTCTTGGCGAACAGGTCACCGGCCGGGAGCTGCTGTTGGCGGAGCCCGAGTCTACCCGGGGATTTATCCGACTCGTTGCGCTAACCGGCGCAGAAAATCAGCGAGAGATCCGATCAGCCGGGCAGTTTTTCGATTCCGGCGGCATCATGGGCCTGAACGTGCGGGTCAGCAGCATCAGCAAAACGTTCGAGCGGGCTCAGGCTTCGGGCTGGCGCCCACTCTCGGGTCCAGTCTGGTTTTCGGTCGAAGACTTCTCCGTCGGAGAAGCGGTTTTCTTGGGTCCCGACGGCCTATCCATCGGGCTGATCGAGCGCAAAAAGCCGCCGCTTGGACCTGAGTGGGCGCTGACGGACGGAACCTTTTCACGTCCGAACAACGCATTTGTGATCACGGCAGATTTGCAGTCCTCAAGAGCGTTTTATCTGGGAGAGCTCAGTTGGAAACCCTTTCTTGAGGACACCGGTCCCGCGGCGCAACCCGGGATGAACCTCTACGGGTGGCCGCACAACCGAGTCGAGGATGTCGAGCGCCACGTGGTGTGGTGGCATCCGGGCGAAGGTGGAGAAGGTTCGCTGGCACAGATCCAGCTTCGCGGTGCGACGGGGCGAGACTTCAACCAACATGCTGCGCCGCCCAACCTGGGTTGGGTCGCGTTGAGGCATATCTCGGATGACGATTTGACCGAAAACGCTCAGGGCTCATCTTTAGTGTTGGAGCCTTACGGTTGCGTCCACTTAAGTCACCGCGTCGACCCCGATGGCGTTCGCCATGAGTTTCTCCGCCGATCGTCTGCCTGCCCGGACGTGAGGTAGGCGGCTCACACGAAGCTTAACGACACGTCATGAGGGCTTGCTCGGTGCACCGATTGTCCAGGTGTACCCGAACGGGTCTTTGAGGTGACCATAGCGATCGCCCCAGAACTGATCCGCTAACGGCATCGTCACCTCGGCACCAGCGGCTACCGCCCGGTCCCACCACGCGTCAGCGTCATCCACGGCCAGATGGAATACGGCACACGCGGGCTCGGGCGCTTGAGCGCCCCCGCGATATTCCGGGAAATCGTCGTGCATCATGACGAAGTCCCCGTTGATCACGAGCGCCGCGTGCAGCAGGCGAGCGCCGTTGTCCTCGGCTTGCCGGGCCAGCTCCTCGGCGCCAAACGCTAGCTTGTAAAACTCGATGGCCGCAGCGCACTGCCCGCCGCGAATGGTGAGATGCGGCGTGACGCCGCTGGATGGTCTGTCTTGTGCCATGACCAATCTCCCTCTGAACGTGTCGCCATCATACTTGAACTCTTTTAGGCGCATTCTCGGGAGCGAAGGTTACAATCCGCGAATCGGTGTCATTGGGTTGATGCCAATAGGAGGAAAACATGACGGCAACCTGCATCTGCGGCGCGGTCGAGATATCGATTGTCAGCCGGCCCGAATTTATTCACGACTGCAACTGCAGCCTGTGTCGAAAGACCGGAGCCGCCTGGGGTTACTTCACCGGCGCCCAGGTCACAACCAAAGGTGAGACTGAGACTTTTGTTCGCCGCGATAAATCGGGCGCCGCGGCCCAGGTGCATTCCTGCCGCGTCTGCGCGACCACAACCCATTTTGATCTCACCGAAGCGTTCAAGGCAGACAACCCCGCTGCCGACCAGGTTGGAGTGAACATGAGAATGTTTGAACCGCACCTGCTCGAAGGTGTGGAGGTCCGATATCCCGACGGCGCAAACTGGGCCGGCCAGGGGGCGTTCGGCTATCGTCGCGAACCGATGACCATCACCGCCATGCAGCCGCTCTGAGGTTTCTCGCTCGCTCTATGTTTAGGCAAATGCTTCGTCAATGAAGCTGAATCGCTCATCGATTGGCGTGCTCTCCCATTCGAGAAAAGCCTCATCGCTAAAGATTGCGTCGGTATAGCTCGCCCCGGGTCCGCTCACGGCAATGCCGTAAGTGCGAAACCGTGTAGCGACGGGTGCAAAGAACGCGTCGGCAATCGATCGTTGGCCGAACAGCCAGGGACCCTCCGACCCATGGGCGGTACAGAGCTTGTCCCACAGCGCGAGCACTCGATTGATGTCTCGCTGAGTGCCTTCCCTCAACCCGCTGGCCTGGCAGCGACGCTGAATGTTCATCGGCAGCTGGTCGCGCAAATCCATAAAGCCTGAGTGCATCTCGCAGGTGGCGCTGCGCGCCTGCGCCCGCTTAAGCGGATCCGCCGGCCACAGCGACGGCGCCTTCTCGGCCGCCCACTCGGCGATGGCGAGGCTGTCCCAGATTACCGTATCGTCGACATGCACCGCCGGAACCCGGCCGTTGGGGCTCACGGCGAGCACATCTTTGATCTCACCTCTGCCGTAGCCTTCCTGGGCCAGCGAAATCACTTTCTCGTCAAAGGGAATGTCCGCCCAGCGCAGGCAAAGCCATGGTCGGAGCGACCAGCTGGAGTAGTTTTTGTTGCCGAGAAAAAGGACGGTGTTAGCGTTTGACATAGGTCGCTCCTGTTAGCGTCGCAGGACACTCAATCTCGCTACCCTAACGGCAAGCACCCGCCGCCGGTACCTACAGTTATTCAGGCTGCCGCGGTGGTACTGGGTATCTGAATACCGCCTCTCCGAAGTTTTCGCACAATCCGCGGCTGCGCTTTTTTCGAACGCGTCGCCGATCAATTCACCCCAGCTGAAACCGTCATGCGTGTCGTATCGCTGAACCGCCTACGTATTGGAAGAGCAGGCCGCTTGAAACGCGCGGTGCGCTTAGGGACGAAGGGAGGCAGGATGAAAAAACGTCACGGAAAGGCAGGATTAGTGGCAGCTTTGCTGCTGAGCGTAGCGGGGCTGGAATTGACCCAAGCGCATGAGCTCACGCCGCCGCCTGGGGTCGTGGCGCCTTTTGTTAGTCCTAACGAAGGCTACATTTTTTGGATAGACCCCATGCCAGTTCTACTCCCTTCTGGCCAGTTCAACACCGACTTTTACCCGCCGGCAAAGATTCTGCAGGACGTGGCGTCTATCGATCGCACCGGCCCATGGTCGATCGGGAATCCTCAGGGTTACGACCATGGCTATGAACTGCTCGGATTCCGGGAGCCAAACTTTAACGGTGGGCCGAGGTCATTCTTTTACTGGGACTGCGGAGAGGCTTGCAACGGCGGGATAGCGCAGGCCAGCCAGGTGGTTATGCCGAGCGAAACCTGGCGCGGCCTCTCTGAGTCTTGCGCAAGAAACACGCTCGGCCATGAGCTGATGCACAAGATTCAGCGCGCTTACTACACCGATACGGCCCCTGATAACCTCGGCACCTGGGTCATTGAGGGTCACGCCAGGGCGCTACAGGACAAGGTTTACGCTGAGTTTGACACGCTCCCAGAAACCGACTGCCGAACGATCTACGTTCAGCAGGTCAGAAACTATCTGCGGGTGGTCAACGGAGAGTCGCTTTGGGATCTGAGCTACGACGCGGCGCTCTGGTGGACTTATCTGACGGAACAGTATGGCGAAGTCACTGTCGAGCCCTGGTATGGCGCAGACTTTCTGGTTACCTGGTACGACCTCGCGCTGCTGGCGGGGGAGAACGCCAACTCCTTTGACATCACCAACACCGCTATCCAGTTTTTTAACCCCTCAGAAACGATCACCTCAACCTACCGAAGCTTTGTGCTGGCCAACATCTTCAAAGATATGCGGCTGGACGGGTTCAGCGACGATTTCCTTCGTCGTTACACCTACGTCGACGAGCAGGCGCCTGGAGAAGACCGTTATGCCGAGGTGAAGTTTGCTGACACCCTGCTGATCAGCAACGCGAGCACCGAAGACACCACCACCTTTTCAGCGTCCGACTTCGGCGTGCAGAACTATCGGGTGGATATCTCCGCCTGTGGCGGCGGCCGGCCGGTACGGATCAGCTTCGAGCCATTTTCTGAGGTGCCGGTATTCGGCACGCCAATCAATCAGAACGGGGCTTGGGGGGTCATCGTCGGACAAAGCAACGATGAATCTCAAACGCTCTCCACCCAGCGCCCCGCCAAATACTTCAAAAAAGTCGACGAGCAGTGGGCGGTGAATTTCTTTCAGCCGTTTAACAACCCCTATGAAACCGTCTACGCCACGACCAGCGGCATCGGCGGTTCGGTCATCGGCACGCTGCGGGCGCAGTGCCTGCCGTTTCCGGATAACGGGTATACACCGGACGTACCGCTGGTGAACCCCCTCGATCCGGTAACGCCGGGGACGCCGCTGGGGCTCACTTATGGAGAAGTCTGTGCGGTGCCCAGCGCGCCGCTGCCCGGACTGGACCCCGCCGACTACACGATCGATGTCGGCGACGTTCCGGCCCGCGTGCTGGCCGCCACGCCGAGTGATGATGGCCATTGCCTGCTGGTGGAGTTTCCTGAACAGCCGGCGCCCGGCGTGTTCGATCTGACGGTTGGCCTGGCGGGACAGGAGGTGACCATTCCCGGCGGCGTCGTTCACAACAACCCCAACCCGCAGGTGCTGATCGCCATCGACGCGTCCAGCTCAATGCTGGAACCGGTTGCCAATCCGAAGCTGGCAGACGTCCAGGCGCTGGTTGAAGGCTTTATCTTCGAGCGGGTGGAAGGCGCCGGCAGCGTGCCGCCCAACATCGGACTGCTGGAGTTTGCCGGGGACAATATCGAGCCGAACACCGATGCGAGGATCCTGGCACCGCTGCAGGCGGCTGACCCGGATCATCTCGAGCGACTCAGCACCGGCCTTGACACGCTGACCAGCTCCGTTGGCGGGTTTACGGCGCTGGGTGACGCGCTTCTTGCGGCCGAGAGCCTCTACGCGGCGGCCGGAGATGGCGATCAGTCTCGCCACCTCGTGCTGATTGTCGATGGGCCAGAAAACGACGCTGTGCTCTGGGACGATATCCGCGACCAGATCATCGCTTCCGGCATCAACGTCCATACGATCGCTCTGGGTCCGCTGGCCGATCAGCCGCTGCTGTTCGATATCGCTCGGGCGACCGGTGGCAGCTACCGCTATGTCCACGTCGACGACAACCGAGCGGATATCGCTGCTTTCTCCCAGGCCTTGTCCGACATCGCCAACCTGCTTGCCGGCGCCGTTTCCATCGCCGAGGAAAACATTCCGCTGACGCCCGACGGCATCAACGAGTTTGGTTTTGACGTACCCCGTCAGGCAGTTGGCTTGTTGCTGCCCGCTGTGCAGCAGGTCCGAGAAGCCGCTCGGCGCAGCGAGGCAGAGCTCGCTGAGCTCAACCTGACGGATCCTAACGGCGTCAGATACTCTTTTGACCTCCTCGACAACACGGCAAATTTCGTCAAAATCCGCGCGCCGCGCGCCGGAACCCTTCCTGCCGGTCGCTGGGAGGCGACCTTAAACAGCAGCGAAACCGCTAGCGATGACCTCCAACTTTCAGTGGCGGCGCAGCTCGAGACTCCGCTGCTGTTCAGCGCGGGCATCACCCGGCCGGAGGCTGACGATCCCCTCGAGCCTGGCTTTCAGGAGGGTGACCCGGTACAGCTCAACGCCACGCTGGTAGATATCTGCGCGGCCAATCCCGACTGTGATCCGGGTCGGAAAGGCGGCGCTACGGCAAGAGTCATGGGTGGTGACGGCGAGGTACGCCAACTGAGTCTGGCACAGCCCGATACCGCAGGTACCGAGGCTGACGGAGAATCGGTTCGACGCTTCAGCTACACCCTGTTTCTGGCAGATGGATCACCGGTTCGAGCCAATGATGACGGCATGACCGGTGGTGTCGGCAGCTACACCATCGAATACGAGGTGCCGCTGGTTTACGACAAATTTACGGCGAGCGTTTTCCTGCGCGACGGCGTTGCGGTTGCTGACTCAGGTATTCGGACCCGCGACAGTGACAGTGACGGCCTCCCTAATCCGTACGAGGCGCGAAAGTTTTGCCTGGAAGATGGCGTGGCTGATGGGGCGCTCGATTTGGATGACGACGGCTTAACGAGTGTGGAGGAATATGAGGCCGGGACGGATCCCTGCAATCCGGATACGGACGGCGGCGGGGAGCTGGACGGCTCAGAGGTGGCGGCTGGGCGGGAGCCGCTCGACCGTTCAGACGACGCGGTCGACGGCATTCGTTACGCGCGGGTAGCTCACGAGGTGACTCACGACGATCCGCAAAGCTTCGCGTCTGCCTCGATCACCATTGAGTACGCTACCTATCCGAGCGTTGCCAACCTCGTGCTGAAACGCGGGCGCCCGGGCGGGTCCGTTGAAGCAATTGCTGACCTCTCACCCGGCTCGGGCGCGCTCTACGTCGATACCAATCTGGAGGTAGGCGCTGAATACTGTTACCAGCTCGATCCGGAGGACGCGGCGGGCAACCGAGGGGCTTCCAGCCGCTGGTTCTGCGATATTGCTCGAAACGATCCCGCCCACCCGTGGGGAGATCTGCTGATCAACCGCGGCAGGCCGCGCACCGACAATCCCACGCTGAAGCTCGAGCTTTCTCTGTACAACAAGAGCGGTACCGGCAGCCAGATGCGCCTTGAAGGTGATGGGCTGGACACCGGCTGGATTGCGTTCGAGCCAACGTTTGAGTTTCAGCATCCCGGCGTGAACGAGCCAACATCCGTGTCGGTCAGCGCTCAGTACCGCGACGCGGAGGGTCAGGTATCGAGGCATTACCTGGAGAGCATCGAGCTATGGCCGCCGCAGACGCTGGGCCGGCTCACGGGGCGGGCGCTGCTCGAAACCGTGTCGCCAACCGCCGGGGTAATGCTCCAGATCATGGATGCCAGCTGGGAGCCGCCAGCCTACACCGACGTGGACGGTCAGTTTGTGTTTACCGATCTGTCTCCCGGAGACTACAGCGTGCTGGCCAGTCTGCTGGGCTGGGAAACCACCAGCAGCACCGGCTGGACCGTTACCGCCGGCGGCGAAACGGATGTCGGCGACATTGTGCTCGACGTCATCGTTGATCCGCTGTTTGCTGATGGGTTTGAGTCGCCCTGATCGACGCCTCGGGGCAGGCCACTGAAAAGCTGTTGTTCGGCGGCTCGAAGCGCCACAACGCCGTGGGCACAACTCTGACCCGCGAGTTCGCTTGGGTTATAGTCCACGACGTTGCCTCATCGAGACTTCGACCTTGGACGACACCCCCACGACTCCGACCTTCGCGCCGACCAGTCGACTGAATTTTGTGATCGGGATTTCGGCGATGGTGGTGTCGTTGGCATCGCTCTACGCGACGTTTCTTCAGGCCGGCTCGGCCGAGCGCCAGGTCAAGGCGATGACCTATCCGCTCGTGCAATACAGCTCCGGGAACTACGATGTCGATAAGCAGGAGCAGGCCCTCTCCATGCGGCTGATCAACAACGGCGTTGGCCCGGCGATCATCCACAGTACCCGCTATCAGTATGGTGACGAGCCGGTGGACGGGGTTTATGGATTTATCCGAGCCTGCTGCCTGGAGGCGGCGGAGGCGTTCCGATCCCAGGATCGATCAGACCCGTCTGCCTCCATCATTACCTCGACTGACCGCAACGTGATTTTGCCGGCAAATGAAGATATCGATATCTTCTACCTGCTTCGGCGCCCCGAGAACGAAGATCTGTGGGAACTACTGAACCGCGAGCGACGCAAGCTCGGCGTGACGGTCTGCTACTGCTCTTTGCTCGATGAGTGTTACGAGTCGCCGGGGCAGGCAGCCGTTAGAGAAGTGGAAGCCTGCCCGACTCGCGAAGGCGGCGTAGCGGCCGAGTAGGGTCACGCCAGGCCCGTCAGCTGTTCCAGCGCTTCCCAAAGCTGCTCACGCCGACGCTGGGAAACCTTCGTTTTTGGCAGCACCTCGGTCAGGTGCGGCGCGCGATCCAGCCAGAAGCCGCCGGTGCTCTCCGCGGCTTCCGCGGCAGCCGCCAGCCAGATAATGGTGTCCGCCCCCTCTTCCGGCGACCGCAGAATGGCTTGGGTCACCTTAAAAAAGGTTGGCAGCGACGTGCGTACGCCGGGCGTATCAGCCCAGCCGGGGTGCATGGCGTGCACCACCACATTCCTGCCGGCCAGCTCGCTCGCCCAGCGTTCGGTCAGGATCAGCTGACCTCGCTTCGCCCGGGCATACGCGCCGGGACCGTTATAGTCGCCCCGCTCGTTTTGCAGGTCTGAGAGGCTGATGCCGGTGGTGTACATCCCGCCGGAGGAGACGTTGATGACCCGAGCGGGATCGGCCTTGGTGGCGGATTCGATCAACCTCGGCAGGAGCAGCTGGGTGAGCAGGAAGGGCGACAGCAGATTCAGCGCGAGGCTGCGCTCGTTGCCCTCACGGGTGACGTCCCGCTCGTTAAACAGCGCGCCGGCATTGTTGATCAGTGTATGAATGGGCGCAGGGTCGGCGAGGAGACGGTCCGCCAGATCACGAACCTCCGCCATTTCCGACAGCTCCGCCACCTCAATCGTCGGCGCAATCGAACCCGCTTCTGACGCCAGCTCTTCGGCAACCTGCTCGAGCTTGCCGCGGTCGCGACCGACTAATACCAGCTCGGCACCGAGGTCTGCCAACGCGCGGGTCGTCGCCAGACCCAAGCCGGAGGTGGGTCCGGTAATGACAACGCGGCGGCCGTCCAGCCGCTCGTCCAGGGGCTTCCAACACAGGCGCCGCAGCGCGTACCCCGGACGAGCAAATGACAGCATGCCGGGCAGAACGGCGCGATCCATAACCCGGTTAAGCAAGCTGACTTTGGGGGTGGCGGGTCCGGGCATGTTGACTCCTGATGTGTTAGCGAGCGCCGTATTTGTCTCGACTGCTTTAGGCCGATACGGTCAGATTTTCCGGCGAAGGTACTTTGCGGATAATGCAGTTGGCGTGAATGTCCGGTCGTTAGTGGCGAAGACTGGGTTCGAGACAAGTAGTGTCAGCCAGTTGACAGACCGCAGCGCGCAACTTCCGTAATCTTATTTCCGACGTCACGAAGACGTGGCCTCAAAGGCCAGGTCAAGGAAGACCTCAAAAGTTACGTGTGGACCGGCAAGCTGGCGTGGGAACGGGGATTGCCACAGGCTGGGGAGCCGCTGGTTTTGCCGGTCCGCACTTTTTCTTGACTACAACGCAGCGCGCTTCAGGGTCGCTGAGCGAATTCTCCGATGATGCGCGTCGTACCAATCTCCCCATGCTGGCGCAGCAACTCGACGTAGGTTTCGCTGTTTTCCGGCTGCATGATCCAGTCAGCATTTTGTGTACCCATAAGCGCACGCAGCTGAGCGCGCTTTTTTTCCGTTTGGGCAATGCCCGCTTCGTCACCGGCTGCCTCATAGGCCCGGCGTTCGAGCGCCAGGGCATATTGGACGCTGAAAAAATCTCCTCCGGGTAGCTGCATGATTCGGGCGGCTTCGAGACAGGTGGGTGCGTCCAGAGCGCCATCGTCCTTGCAGCTGTTCAAAAGCTCCTTTTCTAGACCACTTAGGGTCAGGGCTAGGCTAAGACTCATCCCGAGGATCGAAGAGCTGCGAAGATCCAATGGATCAACGGCTGGCCCGGTCAATCCTTTCTGGTAGCCGTGAAAGAACTCATAGGCAACGCCGCCCAGCCCGCGGTCGTAGCGATTTGCCTTGCCGGCAAGCTCGAGCCACGCGCGAGCAGAGTCCTTATCCTTCTGCTGCACAGCCAGAGCCGCCAACTGGGTCAGAGCAAACGCGTTGTCGGGTTCGAGAGCAGTCAGATACAGCGCGGATTCTTCGACGCAGCCCCAGTGCTTCTCTGTGATACATCGTTGGAGCATGATTCTTCTGGGCAGCCACGCGTCGGGATACCTGGTGATCACAGTCTTAAGCGCCGCCATGGATTTTTGCTTCGGTAAACCGGCCAGATGCTCCTGGAGATTCAGGTGATAAGCGGACAGCGTTTGCACACCGGGATCCGGATGCTCCGCCCAGCGCGAGAGCGTGGCGGGTGCGTGAGCCTGTCGTTGCAGGAATTCGTCGACGACGTCGGCCTCCGAGGAATAAACGTCGAAACTCAGGCAGGCACTGTCGTCGTTGACCGATACTCCTGGGGTGCAGTCTTCTGGCATCTCGAGATTGGGCTCGATGATGGCCTCAACTGTTTCGATCAATGTCGGCCCCGTCGTCAATCGGGCATACGCCTCACCACGAAGTATTAACTCCCGGAGTGTTGCCAAAGGATCTGGTAGCTCGAGAAACTGTTTGTAGGAAGTTTCGGGGTGCAGCTGCTGGACCTTGATCCGCTGCTGGCTGAGCCTCGCGGCGCGTGAGTCTTCACCTCGTTTCGTGTAGACCGACCCTTCGATGGCCAGCGAGCGCATGACCGCCAGCCTGTCGACGCCGGGTAAACGCAGCGCTCGCGCGAAGGCTAAACATGGGGACTGCATTGTCGGTTCCGATGTGCTTTGGCAGCGGTGAGTCAAGCCGCCAAGCGGATCAGGAAAACGCTGCTGAACTATACCGGCTGACCAATAAAGGGCCCCCAGCTTCTGGCTGAGCGCCGGATCGGGGAATGGAGTGCCGTCGACCAACTGATCAGGGAGCATGGCACTTTCGGCGAATCGATCGATGGTCTCACTAAGAGCGATCATGGCGGGTCGCTCCCCCACATCCAGCTCTGTGGCTTGGCTGGCCGCTTCGAGCAGGCGAGTGGCCTCCAGCAGGTCGCCTTTTTCCCAGGCAAGCTCGGCCAGCAGCAGGTAACCGACAGCGTTATTGGGGTGGTGCTCCCGCAGCAGGTCGGCCTGGTCCGCTCGGCAGGCGGCTTGCGCCGCGTACGCCTCCTGGTGGGGGCGGGCATCGCCGCACCGATGAAACCTCAGCATTCTCGGCGCCAGCTGCTGCGGACTGCTTTGTAGAAGCTCGCCCAGGAGCGGTTCGACGGGTGGCGCTTCCCGTCGAGCGGCAGCGAACGATCTGTAGCGCAGAAGAACTTGAGTGAACTGACTCTGCCAGCGTGTATCAATCGCCAGCTTTGCCTGAACCTCCGGCTCCTTAAGGGCGGCGTCGAGCGACTGCCAGGTTTGGCGAACGGCTGCCCACTGTTCTTCCAGCGGTGAACAGCTTGGCGTAACGGTTGCGTCACTCGGCTGACCGCAGCTGGCGGCCGTCAGGGAAAGGCCCAAGAGAAGCGTCGTTAGCATCGGGAAAAGATACCTTTCTGGTCTCGGCGCCGCCAGTGTCGTCCGTTTGGCGCGTCGGGGGACGCAAAAATGCCAGCAATTGAAAGGTTCTGGCGGTCGCACGGGTCTTAACCGATATGAAAACTCTCCGCACACGCGTTTTACCCGTATTGGTGCTGCTGCCGATGCTCGTTTTTGTCAGCCCACTTGCCGCGCAAGACAATTCAGCGCCAGCCTGGACCGCCACGGACGTCAACGGTCATGAGGTGGCGTTCCCCCCAGCTTCCGGTCCGCCGACGGTGCTGCTCTTCTGGGCGACCTGGTGCCCGTACTGCAAGGGCCTGATGCCCCATTTACAGAGCCTGGTCGATGAACATGGTGACGAGAATATTCGCATCCTCGCCGTGAGCCTCTTTGAGGAAGATGACGCCAACCCGGCGGCTTACCTCGCCAAGCAGGGCTTTCAGTTTCAGCTGGTGGAAAAGGGTGAGACGATCGCCAAGCAATATGGCGTCAAAGGCACGCCCGGCTTGTTTCTGGTCGAGCAGGGTGAAGTGGTTTGGCATCTGGGTCTAGCGCGTCAGGCTGAAGACCGCACCGAGGGCGTGAAGGGTCACGGCCTGCGCGCCGCGCGCCGCGCACCCTTCTGGGCCGCGGAGCTGCGCAAGGCGGTGGACGCGCTTTAAGCTCTGGATTGGCCGAGCTTCCGTAGCGATGTGACCTCAAAAAAGGTCAGGCTCCGCATTGGAGCCTGACCCAACGTCTCAGCGCAGCTGAACGTAGCGAACGCTCTTGTTGACCCCGCTCATGGCGGTTGCGGCAAAAGCTGCTGCGAGAAGTGTTTTTTTCATGACTATCCCCTCGATTATTGGGCCCCTGCTGCGGCTTGAGGTGTAAAAGCCTGAGCACATTTCTCAGAGATGGGCCCGGAGACTCAGGCCCTGGCGCCGATAGTGTTTTGCTCAGGTCCAAATGTGTTGTGCGCCTAGTTCGCGATGCTGATCAAGCGATGTGGAGGCACGTGACACCAGAATCCGGCGTTCCGCCGTTTTGTGACCTCGTGGCGCGGATTTAGGCCCGATATCGCATTTGGTAGAAAGGAAGAGGGCTCTGGGTTATGAAAACATCACCTTTTTCGCGCTCCGTCATAGGAGGCCTGGTGGGTCTTCTCGTCGCCGGATCGACGGTCGCTCATCAGCTGCATAAGGGCTTCGCTGAAACCTCCAGGGTGTTGGATATTCTCGCCGGCCCGGGCGACTCGATGCCAGACCAGATGCTGGGTATTGGTGACACGCTCTTTTTTGTCGCCACCGATTCAACCTCTCCAATCAACTTCGAACTGTGGCGCAGCCGGGGCGATTTTTCGAACACGATCCCGGTGATGGAATTGCCAGGTTCCGTCAATCCGCAGGAGCTCACCGAGGTGAATGGTCGACTCTATTATGTCCAGAATTCTGCGGACTTCGGCTTCGAACTTTGGCAGGCAGGCTCTGACGGCGGTGCTGCCATCGTCGCTGATCTTCGTTCCGGGCAGCCCTCCTCTTTTCCTCGAGGACTCACCGCGGTGGGTGATCTGCTGTTTTTCAGCGCCGATGACGGTGTTGCGGGTCGAGAGCTATGGGTGCTCGATACGGTTGCTGGCCAGCCCAGTCGTGTCGCTGACCTGACCCCTGGGGAGGACGACACCGTATTTTTTGTTAACCCCACCGGTGGCCCGAATACCGCCGCGACCGAAAATCTGCTGTTTTTTGTCGCGGATGACGGCGTCAGCGGGCGCGAGCTTTGGCGCAGCGACGGCACCGAAGCCGGTACGTTCGTCTTCGACATCAACCCGGGTCCTGATTCATCGATGTCCTTTAGTATCGACCCGGTTGTTCCGGCACCCTTGGACGACATGGTAGTCGCAGGCAACCGGCTCTTTTTTGCGGCGGACGACGGTCAGACAGGGAGGGAGCTATGGGTGAGCGACGGCACGGTTGAGGGAACCCGGCTGGTGTTGGATATCCGCGAAGGACCACTCAGCGGCAGTCCGGATGATCTGGTTCCGTTTGGCGTTGAGGTGATCTTTGTTGCCGGCAATGGCGCTAATGGCTTGGAACCGTGGATCAGCAATGGTGAGCCAACCGGTACCCAGATGCTCCGAGATATTCAGCCCGGACCGCAGTCCTCCGATCCCGGCCTCTTCACGTTTGTCGATGGCCTGGTCTATTTTGTCGCCTCCGATCCACAACATGGCGGTGAGCTGTGGCGCACCAACGGCTCAAGCGCCGGAACCTCGCTGGCTGCGGATATCTACCCGGGTTCGGAGTCTTCTTTCCCGTCCAAGATGGTGGCCGGCGCCGACGGCCTGGCCTATTTTTTTGCCGATGACGGGGTGCACGGCGTTGAGCTCTGGCGCAGTGATGGCGAGCCACAGAATACTCGCCTCGTGGCAGACATCCTCCCAGGCCCCGCAAGCTCCGGACCGTTTAATCGAATGGCCTCGACCGATCAGCGCGTCTATCTGCAGGCGGACGACGGCACAACCGGTTTTGAGCTACACAGCGTGTCGACCTGCCCGACCCAGTTTCAGAAACAGGATGCGGTTTGTGAACGAAGGCCGCTGAGACCGCCCAAAAAGATCTCCGTGGTATTCCTCGATAATCTGCCGGGGAACGTCAATACGCCTAATACGTTTGTGCCGGCATCAGAGTTTCGAGTGGTTCGGGTTGGCGGCGATTACGTTCTAAAAGCCATCAACGAAAACGGCGTGCAGCCGCTAGATCCGTCGCTGCCCCGAATTCCGGAACCTGGCGGTGCCGAGCTCTATGGCAACGTCCGAGAAGTGTTTACCGGACGTATCTACCAGACACCTTTCACTGATCAGGACTTTGACGGTTTGCCGGACTCGCTCGAGCCCACCACGCGAACCAGTGCGGATAGCAACGGCGATTTTATTCCTGACGTGACGGTTGACGCGGACAACGACGGGCTTGATCTGGCTGATGAAATCTACCTGGGCCTCAATCCCAATAACCCCGATACGGATGGCGACGGATTGACCGACGGGCTGGACATCGCGCTGGCCCGAACCAGCCGGCAATACACCGTGTTTCCGCTCGTGGTGAATGACTACACCAAAGAGGCGGACAACCCGCAGTCGGCCCTTCGAGAAATTATCCTGCGTGCTAATGATTTGCTCCAGTCGGCCGGGATTACGCTGGTCTTGTCAGGGTTCCAACGAAACGCGACCGCGGGTGATGCGATGGCAGACGGAATGGTCAACGGTCAGGATGAGTTCAATGCCATTCGCTCGGCCGGCTTGGCGGAGGTGCTGCCGCAAAGTAAAGGCATCAAGGTCTCGGTCATGAAAAGCGGCGACGACACAATCCTGCTGCCGGGGTCTAAAGACCCCAATGCCGCGCTGGTCAGTGCTGCCGGGGCTTCAAACGATCTCATCCCCTTTATCATGCTCAAGCAGGGGACCAACCTGGACTACTCAGCTCGAACCCTCGTTCACGAGCTCGGACATGTCCTAGGGCTCGAGCATCCGGATGAAGACGGTAACGCTCAAACTGTGCCCGAGCCCCAGTTTGTGATGACGGGCGGATCTCCGGAGGTGTTTGAGTTCGTCAATTCCGGTGATTCGGATAAGGGGCTTGCCAACGTCCTTTTTGCCGAACCCAACTTTGCCAAATTGCGAGCGGCGCCCGCGCTGGCTGCCTGGGGACAGAAGGGGCGGCGGCAAAGCCCGGCGCGTCGGGTTGTCTACGGCAGCGGTCAGGCCGTTGATCCCGAGGGGGATCATTCAGGGCCAAACTATCTGGACCTCACGGCAGTGCAGCTCGTGTCCGACGGAGAAGCGGATTCGGTCGCGTTGACGGTATCGGTGGAAGAGGCGTTTCCGTCCGTAGACGGTGAGCAGGCCCTATTCCGAATTCTGCTCGACAGTGACGGCAATGATGCCAGCGGCGACAGCATCTTGGGCCGCTCGGGCATTGACTGGGATCTGGAGCTCGCGGTGTTTCGAGTCGACGGTGAACTCAATGCGGTGGCGCAGGCCACAAGGTTGCCCGGGGGTTCGCCGGAGCTGCTCTTGCCTGGACCTGTCGTCGAGACGCAGCAGTTTTTTGTTGATGCGGAAGTTCTCCCACTCCCTGTCCTGGAATTGGGGGGCAGGCTAACGCTAACTCTGACGACCGAATTCTTGGGGCTGGCCGACAGCGATATTCCAGTCACCGTGCTCACCATGACTGACGGCGGGATTGAAGCGGACGATTTGCAGGTCACGCTGCGAAACAACCGCTGGACGTCCGATCCAAGCATGGAGCTCGATCGAGAAATTGCTGCACCCGGCACATCGGTGACCTTCACGCTTGCCGGGCTCACGCCCCTGGAAAACTATGAGCTGTTTGTGGGGAATACGGTATTGGCGACCGGTACTCTGGATGCATCCGGTACGGCGACGGGCGCTTTTTCGGCACCCTCGGCGGCGTCCGAAAATCTCCAGTTTGTGCTCGCCCGCGACGAGCAGGGTGAGGTGGCTGACAGCGTCCTCATTGTTCCAATCGGGCTGTTCGCCGATGGGTTCGAGGACTAGCATCCTTAGCTGGTGACGCAAAAAGCCGGTACGTCCCTGTACCGGAAAATGCGAGCGGTGAGACGGAGTCTTGCCCTGCGTCGTCACCACCATGCATCGGGGGGTCCATGCTCTTCGGCATGTCAAAGCGGTTCGGCGACGCTAGCGGTAACTGACCGGCCCGCTGTGGTGTCGCCAAGAAAACAGCCCCTGTTTGACGTCTTTTGCCGATAGGAAGAACTGACCCAGACCCTTATCCATTGAAGCGTCAGCCGATGAAAAAGCGGGTCACTAAGGTGGATTACGCCAGCCTTTGCCCATTGCGTTTTGTCTCTGCCGGCGGCGGCAAGAACTGCATTGGCGACGAAATGCGGACTAGCCTGAATTCTGAGCTGAAGGCCTGAACGCTCTCTAGGGTGCGCCGTTCCTTTCAACTGCTAGGCTATGGGCAGTCTGCAAGAGTTGGAATCTCTATGAATTATCGCGTTGGCCGTGTCTTGACGGCTCTTGCCGCAACGCTGTTCGTTCTGCCTTCCTGGGTGAACGCGGGGGCAGACCAATATCGCTTTGAGCGGCTCTGGCCGGTGCTACAGCAACCCTGGTATTTCCTTGCGACCGGGCTTGCGGTGGACGACCAGGGTTTCATTTACCTCGCGGATTTCAACGCGGCACGCGTCCAGAAGTTTACGTTACAGGGCCAATACATCACGCAGTGGGGGAGCCCGGGTTCCGGGCCTGGCGAGTTCAACACGCCGCAATCGGTTGTCGTCGATTCTGCGGGCAGCGTTTACGTGGCCGACCGCGGCAACAACCGGATTCAGAAGTTTTCCAGCAGCGGTGTTTACCTGACGGAGTTCGGCTCCGAGGGAAACGGTCCAGGCGA